>JAUWJN010000225.1 GCA_030607655.1 bacterium | reverse complement strand
TGGCGTTCCCGGTAGCCGATGAAGCCGGGGATATAGCTCATTAACCTCTGCAGCGCCCCCTCATCCTTTTCAATTCGCTCTCTGATATCCGACATTACAGTTGTCTCACCTCTTATCTTCTAGCGGGCACATATATGTTCTCAAGCAAAGTATTCACCATGCCTGCTGAAATTCCTGCTTATTAGTACTGAGGGAAAAAAGAGTCTCCAGACAGCGAGTTTTATCGCCATGATGGTAAAAGTCTTCCCTATTTGCCTCCGGGGGACTGACTATTTTTCCACATTTTGATATAATCCCATCAAAGTTACATAATTACTAATGCAGAACCCGCGTCGCTAACTACTAGTTACGCGCGACGGCGCAATCATAGCAATCTTCACAGTTACAGTAGTCATCCCTACCAAAACCAGGCCGACGATGTCGATCTACGCCCAGGGGGGGGGTGGTAGACCAGTAGCAGCAACTACAACTTAACCACGGAAGCTGACTAGGCTTCTGACAGTGGTTATTAGGTATTGTGCTAAGACCGCACAGCGATACCTAATGGCAAGAGTGGCAGTTGCCACCGTCGAGGTGTTCTGCAAAAGCCGGAGGGTGGGTGAACAGATGGCACTCTTGTCATGGGCAAGCTGGCGGTTTTTTGGTGCCTGCTACCGGCTCCTCAGCATAAGCGAGATATGTCGCTCTCCAGGCAACACGAGAAGGACAATGTTCGGCAAATACCTAGTTGTCTGGCTAGTAGTGGGGTTGCTGATGGGCGCGGGGGCCACGACCGTGCTGCATGCGGATGTTAGTGGGGTGTTCCTGGGCGGTGCTGCGGACTTTGCGGTGTTGAGCACTTATGATGCTGTAGTAATCGCTAAAGGTTATGTGTACGGTGATGCGGGTGTGCTCCCGGGCGCCGAGTTCTGGATTAACGACGCCTCAGTAGTTACCGGCACTGTATATGTGCCATCTACGGGTGCCTTTCACAAGAGCCAGGACGCCACTGTTGGTAACATGGTGGTGAGGGACCTAACCGATGTGGTACTAGATGCCGTTAACGCGGCCCACGCGTTTGCTGCGGAAACTGGCACGGATTTGGGGAACATCACCAGTGCTACCACCATATCCGGCTCCAGTGGGATGAACCTCTTCGAAATTGGCAACATTCTGTTGACAGGTGGTGACGCTATCACCATTTCCGGGCCAGCTAATAGTTGGTTCGTCTTCAACGTCGCCGGCGATTTCCATCTGGACGGTTGGAGTACCCACATCGTCGCCGAGCAGGTGCCCAGCTCTCATATTCTGTTCAATTGGCCCGGGTTCGCCCTGGTACGCGTGAGCGGATTGTACCAGATCGCGTGGGCCCTGGGAACGGAAATTAGCCAGCAATTTTGGCGGAGTGGAAAGGCCGGCAGGGGCCGCACCGACGGGAAGCAGGGGCAACCCGCACCACGCGGGCGGCAAGGGATATTTCTATTACCGTCTCGAGCTTAACTAGCAGCAAGGATTATAGACAGCTTAAGAGGAATTACAGACTTGATGTTGCCCCATACGAGAACAGCTTGTCCGCACAAAATAGGTCAGCTAATAGCACACGGGTTACTGTTGGCAATAATGACCGCCATCGCGACTGGCCTGCTCGCCGCGCCGGATGAGTCAGCCGGGGCGCGACCGGAGGTGCCGGTCATCCGCCAGCAGGTGGCTGACATCCTCAGCCAGCCCGAATATCAAGACCAGTATCCCCAATGGCTGCAAGGATTGCTGGGGCAAGCCTGGGAGTGGCTGGCAAAGCTGTTGGAGCGGATTCCGTTTGGGGAAGCGGTGCGAGGTTTGTATGCCACCTGGCCAGTGGTCTATTGGGCAATTGTGGGCTTGCTGGCCCTGGCCATAGCGGCGCTGTTGTACCATATCTTCATTACCATCCGGGGCGCCTTTGGCCATCCCGGCCGGCCACGGCGTGCTAAACGGCCCTCACCGCTGCCCTTGACCTCGCCGGCGGCGCTGCGCCGCCAGGCCCGCCAGTTAGCCAGTCACGGAGACTTCGCCGGCGCCCTGCGCAAGCTATACGAGTCCTGTCTGCGCTATCTGGACCAGCGGGGCTACCTACACTATCATCCGGCTACCACCAACGGAGAATATCTGCAGCAAGTGGATGGTCATCCTGAGCTGACCGTGCACTTGCAGCCAATCACGCGGGCAATGGACCGGCTGTGCTATGCTCATATCGGCCTGGGGCACGCCACTTACGAACACCTGGACACCTTAGCCCAGCAGCTTTGGCAGGAGGTGGAGAAGTAACGATGAGGCGCTGGCGGACTCCGGTAATTGTGCTCTTGCTACTGGGCGTATTTGTGGCCCTGTTTATCTCTTTAAGGCGGCAGTCGGCCATTGATCCCGTACCCGACCACGCCAGCTTTCGTACCAACCCCTGGGGTACCAAGGCCCTGCGCGAACTATGTGAGCGCAACGGGCTGGTCACAAATGCGCTCAACCGCCCTTTGAAAGAGCTAGCGGCTTCGCCGGCAGGGGTACTGTGCGTGTTTGACCCCACCTTTGAATTGAGTGATGAGGAAATCAGTGCGCTGGTGGAATGGGTAAGAGGTGGCGGCCGTCTGATCTTTGCCGTGGGAGATGACGAATTCAGCCGGCCCGGTTGCGGCCCCGTTTCCTGCTCCCGATTCGGCAACTGCGGCCCTAATGGACTCTTACTGGCCCATCTAGGGCTGGGGACCGAGCCGCAGCCCTCCACCGACGAGATTGTGGAGGTGGAGCCCGCCAATCGTGTGCCGTGGACGGCCGATGTGAACGAACTGAAGGCTAACTCCGCCCGTCGCCTGATAAGGCTGACTTCGGCTGAGCAGATTAGAGAGCACCTGCGGCAGATAGGCGATGAAGATGATGCCCTTCCCGAAATAGTCCCTGTTGAGGTGGCAGACGTCAAGTCAGCAGTGCGCGATGCGGCGGGGGTATTGGTGATGAGCCTGGTCCTCGGCCAGGGCACTATTCAGGTCATTAGCGATGCGGACATTATCGCTAATGAGCAGCTAGACCAGGCCGACAACGCTGTCCTGGCGATGAACTTGCTATACGCCCGGGGCCGGCCCGCGGCGATATACTTCGACGAATATCACCATGGCCGGTGGGCCAAGCCTTTCACTGGCGAGCGGCTGCCCGGGACTCCGATCTTCGCCGCCTTGTGGGCTGCCCTAGGCTGCCTGGGCCTATATGCGCTGGGCAGCTTCTGGCGCTTTGGCCGCCCCATCCCTCTCCCGGGCCCCTCGCGTCGCTCTATCGTCGAGCATGTGCAGGCCTTTGCTGGTCTGTACCAGGCCGCCGGTGCCGGCGGGGCGGCTCTGAGTCTGGTCGCCCACCGCTTCCGCTGGCGGCTCGCCCAGCTAACCGCCTTGGGGTCGGTCGCTTCACCGCTGCAAGTGGCCACCGCCTGCGCTCGCACCGCTAATATAGATGCTAAAGCCCTGACCCGGTTGCTGACCGAATTACAATCTATTACTCCCGACACTAAGCTATCGCAGGCCCGAACGCTTGACTTCGTCCAGCGCATTGCTCACTTTGAGGAGGCTATATTCACCGATGGAGAACCCGCCGATAGCAGCACCGAAAACCTATGAGCTAGCTGGCAAAATCATGCAGATGGTCGAGCGCGTCATCGTAGGCCAGCAGGCCGCAATCCAGCAGTTGCTGGTTGCGGTTCTGGCTCAGGGACATGCCCTGATTGAAGGCGTACCCGGCACCGCTAAGACGCTGCTGGTGCGGGCGCTGGCTCGCTGTCTGAGTTTGGAGTTCAAGCGGGTCCAGATGATTCCCGATCTCATGCCCTCGGATATTCTAGGTACTAATGTGTTCGACCTGGCTACCCATACCTTTGACCTGCGTAAAGGCCCCATATTTACCACTATTCTGCTGGCTGACGAGATTAACCGAGCACCAGCCAAGACGCAGTCGGCCCTGCTGGAGGGAATGCAGGAGCGACAGGTGACCATTGACGGGGTACGCCATCCCCTGGATGAAAACTTCACTGTGTTTGCTACCCAAAACCCCATCGAATACGAGGGGACCTACCCGTTGCCTGAGGCCCAACTGGATCGCTTCATGCTCAAGATTATGATTGACTACCTGAGCGAAGAGGAGGAGGACCAGCTTCTCGCCAAGGTTGACCAGGGCTTTGACGCGATGAAGCTGGAGGAGGCGGGGCTGGTGCCGGTAGCGGCGGCTGAGGAGCTGCGTCAGTGCCGCGAGGAAATCCTGCAAGTGACCGTGAGCGAGGCAGTACTGCATTATATCAGCCAGATCACTCGTAGTACCCGCGCTAGCGCCCAATTAGTGCTGGGCTGCAGTCCGCGGGCATCGGTGATGCTACTACAGGCCGCCAAGGCCCTGGCCGCCCTGCACGGCCAGAATTATCTGACGCCCGATGAGGTTAAGGCTATTGCACCGGCGGTACTGCGTCACCGGTTAATCCTGCGGCCCGAAGCTGACATTGAGGGCCTGCGTCCC
>JAUWJN010000012.1 GCA_030607655.1 bacterium | reverse complement strand
TTATCCCGTTGTCCGTATCTAACGGCCAGCCGATCTCCAGCAGTCAGATACGCCAACTGCTGTGGACCGGTCAAGTCAGCGAGGCAGCGCAGCTACTAGGGCAACTTTATAGCTTGTCGGGCACCATCCAGGCCAACTCAGGTCGAGGACGGCAGTTGGGCTTTCCGACTGCCAACTTGGCAGTTGCGGGGGCCAAGTTGGTACCAGCCCCAGGGGTATACACAGCTTTGGTGGAAGCTGATGAGTTGCCGCCGGCGACTACGAATCAGGGGGGCTGGCCGGCTGCCGTCAGTGTAGGGGCATCTCCCACCTTTGCCACCGACACCGACGAGCGGCTAGTAGAAGCTCATCTACTGGATTTCCAGGGCGACCTGGTTGGTACGAGGATGACCATACATTTTGTCGAGAGGTTACGCGATCAGCGCTCCTTTCACACTGAGATAGCTCTGAGAACTCAGATTGCCGCTGACATAAACGAACTGCGCATAAGATTGAAGTCCCCCGATGAAATGATGGCTGAATTGGATTAACCTCTTATCCCGCCGGATCCGGCTGTTACCGAACGCTGGCCTAGTTGACAACGCGTCTCATATCTTCTATACTCACATAGATAGGTATCAAGGCCAACAGCCAGGCGTGTCGGGCTGACGCCAGCATCGTCGGGCCGGCGGTTTTGTGGCGCTGCCGAAAACGCGTAGCGCAGGCCTTCGCCTGCCGTAGCAGGCTATGGCCTGCGAAGGCAGGTTCTCAACCTGCGCGACATAGCCAAGTGGGGTTAGAGAACCTCGCCTACGCGACGCGGAGTAAGAAAGTTAAACCTGTGTGATAAGTGGAGAGATACGGTGTTTGAAGCTCTCACCGAAAAACTACAACTGGCATTTCGCCACCTGAGCAGTCGGGGCAAACTGACCCCGCGCGATGTGCGTGACGGCCTTAAGGAAGTACGCCTCGCCCTCCTGGAGGCCGATGTGCACTACCAGGTAGTCAAGGATTTTATCAACCAGGTACAAACCGAGGCGCTGGGCGAGGGAATTCTGCGGGGCCTGAATCCTGCGCAGCAGATAGTAAAGATAGTGCATGAGCACTTAGTAGAGCTGTTAGGCGAGGAAGCGGTGCCGCTAAACTTCTCCTCTTCCCCACCCAGCATTATTATCCTATGCGGCCTGCAGGGCAGTGGTAAGACCACCACGGCGGCCAAGTTGGCTCTTCATCTTAAGCCCCAGGGTTACCGGCCTCTGCTCTGTGCTACCGACGTGTATCGCCCCGCCGCTATTGAGCAGCTTCGCCAGGTCGGCGAGCAGGCCGATGTTGAGGTCTTTACGATGGGCGAGAATGACCCGGTGGCCATTGCCCGCGCCGCGGTCAGCCACGCCCAGTCGGCCCATCTCGACCCGGTGATTATTGACACCGCGGGCCGGCTTCACCTTGATGAAGCAATGATGACTGAGATCGAGCAGATTGAGCAGAGCTTCGCGGAGACCGAAACTCTACTGGTCCTGGATGCTATGACCGGCCAGGACGCAATCAATGTCGCCGAAGAATTCGGCCGTCGCCTGGAGCTGGATGGGCTGATCTTGACCAAGCTAGACGGTGACGCTCGCGGCGGAGCTGCGCTCTCGGCGCGAGCGGTCACCGGGACGCCAATAAAACTGGTGGGCATTGGTGAGGAGCTGGCCGCCCTGGACATCTTCCATCCTGACCGGATGGCCCAGCGGATTCTGGGTATGGGTGATGTCCTGACCCTGGTAGAAAAAGCCCAACAGGCTATTGATGCCGAGGAGGCTATAGAGCTTCAGGAAAAGTTAGCCTCGGCGCAATTTGACCTGCAGGATTTCCGTGACCACCTGAGCCGGGTCCGAGGCATGGGGCCTTTGGAGCAGATTATCAAGATGATTCCCGGAATCGGGCAGATGCCGGGGTTAAGCGCCGAGGATTTCGACGAAAGCGAGTTGGATGTGGTAGAGGCAGTTATCAATTCGATGACCGCCGAGGAGAGACACAATCCCAAGATACTTAGCGGCAGTCGCAAGCGCCGTATTGCCCGCGGCAGCGGCACTACCGTTCAGGATGTAAACATAGTTTTGAAGCAGTACCACCAACTGGCCAATATGATGCAGGCGATGGCCCAGGGCAAACAGGTGCAAGTAGGCGGCTTGCGGCTTGGAGGTCGCTGATCAGTAAGACAGGCGTCTCGCCTGTCTTTCAAGCCAACAGGCGGTATATCCGTCGTCGTTTAATTTCGCTATGAAGGGAGCAGTTAAAGTTGGCGACACGAATTAGATTGAAGCGCACGGGCGCCAAAAAGCAGCCCCATTATCGGGTAGTGATCATTGACCAGCATAAGGCTCGGGATAGCCGGACGGTTGAGGATATTGGCTATTATAATCCGCGCACCGACCCCCCCACCATCCAGGTAGACTCGGATAGGGCGCTGCATTGGCTGATGGTCGGTGCCCAGCCCTCAGATACGGTCAGGTCTATTCTTAAGCAAGCCGGTATTATGGAGACTTTTCGCCAGGCTCGCCAGGCCCCGCAGGGCGCCTAGCGGGACCGACTGAAGTTTGAGCAAGGAGCCTTAGAATGCAACCACTTGTAGAATACTTGATAAAGGCCATAGTTGATGATCCGGAGGAAGTGGTAGTCACCCCGGTTCAACAGGGACCGACTACCATCTACGAGGTATCCGTAGCCGACGCTGATATCGGCCGGGTTATTGGCCGTCACGGGCGTACTGCCGAGGCCCTCCGCACCATTGCGCGGGCAGCCAGCAAGAAATACGACCAGGCGGCTACTGTAGAAATTTGCTCGTAACTCGCATTTTCCCCACTGTAGCCTGGCGTCTTACACTGGACGCGGGGCGTGGAGGTACTAATAATGCCAGATGTTATTGTTAAACGCAATGTAATACTGCGGTCTATCGTCACTGACAAGCTCAAGCAGGAGTTAGACGAGGAATTACAGCACGGCATAGACGAGATTGACCAACGTATTCAGCAGATTGACTTTCGCACTCAGCCTTACATCACCGACCTGCAGCGCACCAATATTCAGCAAGCGATGGCCATCCGCAAGCAGGTGGAGGCAGAAAAAGACAAGCAACAGCAGTTGCGCGAGCAGTTGCGCCAGCGCAAAGAGCAAATCCAAGCCCTGGAAAATGGTGATGAGGTCATCCGGGGTAGTTTAGAAAGTCAAGTCGAGATCGAAGAGGGTGATAATTTAACCGAGGTACTGGCAGGGGTAGAGATCATAACTAAGGATGACGTTGTGGTAGAGATACGCCAGCGGCAGATTGCGGACCTCGAGCAGGAAGATGTCCCGCAGATCATAACTGACTTGACCACCAATATGGATGTCAATGCCTCACCACAATAGTAGCCACTACGATGTGCTGGTAGGAGTGGTGCGGAGCGCCCATGGCACCGTCGGTGAGGTCAAAGTAGCCGCGGAGAGTGATTTCCCCGAGCGATTTCAGCAGTCGCAGGCCGTATTTGTCAGGCAGGGCAATCAGAGACAACTAATGAGGGTGACCGGCAGCCGACCCGGTCCGGGCAAGGGCCAGGTGATACTCAAATTTGAAGGTATTGATGACCGGGACGCTGCCCAGGCCCTGCGCGGCGCTGAATTGCACCTTACTGAGCAACAGTTGATGCCTTTAGCTGCGGGGCAGTATTATCAGTTTCAGCTCCTTGGCCTGCAGGTGGTAACCACCACCGGCGAGAGCCTGGGGCCGGTTACCGAGGTGCTACGCACCGGGGCTAACGATGTTTATGTTACCGACCAAGCCCTCATACCAGCCATTGATAGTGTGGTAAAGCAGATAGATCTGGAGGCGGGCCACATGGTAATCGAGCCCGTGGAGGGCCTTTTAGATTAATGCGGATTCCTCCGCTGACCGGCGCAAGCGTTATGCACATTGATGTCCTGACCATATTCCCTGACTTCTTTGGCTCGCCGCTGCAGACCAGCATTCTGGCGCGGGCCCAACAAGCGGACCTGGTGACCATCCAGGCCCACGACTTGCGCGATTTTACTGAGGACAAGCATCATGTAGTTGATGATTATCCATACGGGGGCGGTCCAGGGATGGTGATGAAGCCGGAGCCATTCTTGGCGGCTACTGAGCACTTGATAGCCAGGGCGCCTGCGGGGACGCCGGTTATATTCTTCACCCCCCAGGGCCAGCCCCTGACTCAGCGGCGGCTCCGCCAGCTCACTGAGTATCCGCATTTGATACTGCTGTGTGGTCACTACGAGGCAGTGGATGAGCGAGTCCGCCAGACCGTGGTGACAGAAGAGATTTCGCTCGGTGACTACGTATTGACCGGCGGGGAGCCGGCGGCACTGGTGTTAATTGATGCCGTAGCACGCCTGGTGCCGGGAGTGTTAGGCAATGAGAGCTCGGCGGAGGCTGAATCTTTCAGCCAGGGTCTGCTGGAGTATCCCCAGTACACCCGGCCGGATGAGCTGCGGGGAATGAAGGTTCCGGAAGTATTGCTCAGCGGCCATCACGAGCAAATCCGGCGATGGCGGCGCAAGGAATCCCTGCGGCGTACTCTGGCCCGCCGACCCGACCTACTAGCCACTGCACAGTTAACGGAAGAAGATCACAACTTGCTGGCGGAAATCAAGCAGGAACAACAGCAACAGGCTCCAGCCCCGGCGGAGGCATCCGCTGATATTTGAATTGCGACATAGAGGAGAGTTACCGATGGATGACCTCATCGCCAAAGTAGAGAAAAAGTACCTTAAGGAGCAATTGACGGACGCCCGGCCGGGCGATACCGTGCGGGTGGTGACCAGGATAACTGAGGGCGGAGGTGACCAACAGCGCACGCGCACTCAGACCTTTGAGGGAGTGATCATCGCGCGGCGGGGCGGAGGAGTGAATGAGAATATCACCGTGCGCCGAGTGAGTTTGGGAATCGGCGTGGAACGTACTTTTCCGCTGCATTCGCCATTGCTAGAGGATATAGAAGTAGTCCGCCGCGGAAACGTGCGCCGGGCCAAGTTGTATTACCTGCGCGAGCGGCGGGGCCGGGCGGCCCGGGTCAGGGAGCAGGCCCGAGTGCGTACCGAACCTGCTGCCGAGGCCCAGGAAGCTCCTGAACTGGAACCAACTCAAGCCCAGCCCAGCGAAGAGGAAGTTGAGCCGGAACCGACTGAAGTCGCGGCCAGTGAAGAACCGGTGGCCGAGAGCGTTTCTGAAGATGAGGACCAATCAGAGTAGTTTGTGCGGAGCTGACTATGTTCGCCTTCGATAATACCTGGGAAGTATTGGGCCTTCTGGGAGGCATAGTGGCCTTACGGGCCGCCGTGCCCCATCTTCGTCCCCTGCACCGTCATCGCGGCGCCATCCTGGAGTTTGTAGACTCCGGCCTAGTGGCGGTTCTGCTGGTCTTCTGCATCCTGCGCCCTTTCGTAATCCAGGCCTTCTATATCCCCTCCGGTTCAATGCTGCCCACTCTCCATCTTCAGGACCGCATCCTGGTCAATAAGTTCATCTACTATTTCCGCGAGCCCCGATTTGGCGAGATTGTCGTCTTCGAAGCCCCCCAGTATGTCTCTGCTGCGAAGAAAGACTTCATCAAACGAGTGGTGGGCCTGCCCGACGACAGGATTGCAGTGTGCAGCCGCTATCTGAACGACGGTTATCTATACTACAATGGTCAGCGTAAAGAAGAGCCCTACATCAAAGAGCTTCACGAGTATAACTTTCCCGAACGGGGTGGGGAGTTTGTGGTGCCCGAGGGCACCGTGATGGTCTTCGGCGATAATCGCAACGACTCCAACGATGGTCATAGGTGGGGGCCGTTGCCCCGCGAGAACGTGCTCGGCAAGGCTTTCTGCATATTCTGGCCGCCTCACCGCATACAACTCGTTCATTAGCTAAACCGGGTTCCGCTTGTCCTGAGCTTGCCGAAGGGGCTTGTCCTGAGCTTGCCGAAGGGCCTGTGGTGAGCCTGTTGAACCGTCGACATCCGTCTCGCATTGAGGCGTGCAAAGTTATGCTACCTGCCGACCACTCTCAGTCCCCTAGCGTCATAGCGGTGCCGGCGCTGTCGGTACGCGGCGCTGCCCGAAAGGCTGAACGGCAGGCTCACGCAGCCGGATACCGCCTAGTCGCCGGCGTAGATGAGGCTGGTCGGGGAGCTTTAGCCGGACCGGTAGTTGCCGCGGCGGTGATATTGCCAACTAGCCAGCGGGTAGCTCACGTAGTAGATTCTAAGCGGCTTACTGGGCCCCAGCGTAACTACCTCTACCACCAGATTACTGCCACGGCCACCGCCTGGGCGGTCGGGGTAGTCGCCGCCCCGCAGATTGACGCCACCAATATCCTCGTAGCGGCTCATCAGGCAATGCAGTATGCTCTGCTGGGTCTTCATCCCCCTCCCGACTTTGCTCTTATAGACGGCCGCTTTGAGGTGCCCATATCCGTGCCCCAACAGGCCATCATTGACGGGGACAACAAGTGCTATTGCATTGCCGGGGCCTCTATTGTGGCCAAGGTATATCGCGATCGGCTAATGGAGTATCTGGCTCGCCTGTATCCGCAGTACGGCTTTGAGCACAATCGCGGCTACGGTACACCCCACCATCTCCAGGTTTTGGAGACCCACGGCCCGTGCCCCGTGCACCGCCACAGCTTTGCTCCGGTCCAGCGAACGTACCAACGCAGATTAGCGATTGCGCTAGAAGAATAACTCCGGTACATTTGCAATTCCGACTACAATGCTGCATTGCTTCGCATCCCTAGTTGCAAGCTTGCGAACTTATTGAAGGTCTTACCGGGCGGGCGGATAATAGTAACGTATTAGAAATAGCCGCGGGAGGTTCGTGCATATGCTAGCCCGTGTCAACAGTGCCGCCGTCCTGGGTATTGACGCCTATCCGGTCCAGGTGGAGGTGGACATATCGCGGGGCCTGCGCAGTTTTATCATTGTCGGGCTGCCCGATGTAGCGGTCCGTGAGAGCCGCGAGCGCGTGGAGTCAGCTATTCGCAACAGTGGCTTTGAGTTCCCTCTGGAGCGGATTACCGTCAATCTCGCTCCGGCCGACATCCGCAAGGAGGGGCCTTCCTTCGACTTGCCCATCGCTCTGGGCATTCTAGTGGCTACCGGGCAGGTGAGTATTGAAGACTTGGATGAGGCGGTATTGATTGGCGAGCTATCCCTGGATGGCCACCTGCGGCGAGTGGCCGGGGCCTTGCCCGTCGCTCTGGGGGCGCGTTCCGCTGGCCAGCGGGCGTTAATTGTGCCACCCGACAATGGTAAAGAGGCGGCAGTAGTAGACGACTTTGAGGTATACATCACCGAAAACCTCTACGACTGCGTCTGCCTACTGGAACAGGGCCTGATGGCCGAGCCGGTAAAGGTGACTGACGAGGACCTCGCTTTGGAAGCGCCTTCGTATGGGGTGGATTTCTCCGATGTGAAGGGTCAACAGCACGTCAAGCGGGCTTTGGAGATTGCCGCGGCCGGCGGCCACAATGTTATAATGATTGGCCCACCCGGCGCCGGCAAGACTATGCTGGCCCGGCGGATGCCCACCATCCTGCCGCCGATGGACATAGAGGAGGCCCTGGAAGTCACCAAGCTGTACAGCGTGACCGGGCTGCTGCCCCGGCAGACTGCCCTGGTAGCCACTCGCCCGTTCCGCTACCCGCATTATACCGTCAGCACTGCCGGACTAGTCGGCGGGGGCAGCATCCCCAAGCCCGGCGAGGTCAGCCTGGCTCATAATGGCGTGCTATTCCTGGACGAACTGTCGGAGTTCTCACACAGCACCCTGGAGGTATTGCGCCAGCCGCTGGAGGATGGCAGCGTCACCATCGCCCGCGCCCAAACTACCCTGACCTTTCCGGCCAACTTTCAGCTTATTGCTGCTATGAATCCGTGTCCGTGTGGCTACTACACTGATCCCCAGCGCCAATGCAGTTGCAGCCCGGGCGAGATAGGTCGCTATCGCAAGCGTATCAGCGGACCGCTGCTGGATAGAATTGACATTCACATTGAGGTGCCCCGGCTGACTCCCGACGAGTTAATGGAGCGCCAGCCCGGCGAAAAATCCGAGAACATCCGCCAGCGCGTTATCAAGGGCCGCCAGGCACAGCGCGAGCGCTTCGCTGATAATGATTTCCACTGTAATGCCCAGATGACTTCCAAGGCCCTGCGCGACTTCTGTCCCTTGAGCGGCGAAGTTGAAGCCCTATTGCGCACGGCCATTGACCAGTTTGCTCTTTCGGCGCGGGCCCACGATCGCATCATCAAGTTAGCCCGCACCATTGCCGACCTGGAGGGTGCTGAAGCCATTACCGTCCCCCACATTGCCGAGGCGGTCCAGTACCGCAGCCTGGACAGGAAGTTGTGGGGCTAAGTGGATCAGTTTGACGCCGGAAGGGCAGCCCCAGTGATGCCAAAGCTGAAGGCCGCCGTCATCGGCGCCGGAATCTACGGACAAGTCCACGCCCGCGCCTGGGCAGGTGATCCGCGCACCGAGTTGGTGTGCGTCTGGAGTCGCAGCGAGGAGCGCGCCCAGGCGGTGGGCACCAAGTTTGGTGTGCGGTACACTACCGACCTCCAGCAGATAGCCCGCGACGATGAGATAGACATTGTCAGCGTCGCCACCCCTGATTTTGCCCACACCGAGCCCACCCTGATGATGCTGGCAGCAGGCAAACACGTGCTCACCGAGAAGCCGATGGCGATATCCCGCGCCGAGTGCGAGCAGATCCTAGCAGCACGCGACCGGGCGGGCACGAAGCTAATGGTGAACTTCCACAACCGCTGGTATCCGCCGATTGCCCACGCCAAGCAGGTGATCACTGAGGGGGAAATCGGGAAGCCAGTCATCTGCTATGCCCGGCTCAGCGATCAGATGGTGGTGCCCACGCAGTGGCTGAGCTGGGCGGGCCACAGCGGCCCGGAATGGTTCCTCTTCCCGCATCTAGTGGACATCATCCGGTGGCTGCTGGGGCAGCAAATACGCCAGGTGTTCGCGGTTGGGCACAAGGGGGTATTGGCGGCCCAGGGAATTGACTGTTACGACGCGATACAGGCGCAGCTAGTACTGGATGACTCCCTAGCCACCATTGAGTCGTCCTGGATTCTGCCGCGTGCCTGGCGCAGTGTGATCGATTTCAAGATTGACATCCTGGGTGCGGACGGCAAGATTGCCGTCGAAGCTGATAAAGAGGGCATTGAGGTGAGCACTGACCAGCGGCTCGAGACGCCCTTTATACTCGATCCCACCACCACCGAGGTACTACCCTTCCAGCACTTTATTGACTGTATCCTGAATGACGAACCGCCAAGTTGCAGTGGTGAGGACGGCCTAGCCGTGACACGGGTGATTGAGGGCATTGTTGCCTCGTTGCAGACGGGCACGCCGCGGACCATCTGACGGCCAACCGTAGCTCGCTAAGAGGAGAAGAGCAATGCAATACCGTCCCCTGGGATCATCGCAGCTACAGGTATCTGTCGTTGGACTGGGTTCTCAGCAGATAGGCGGGCACTATTGGGGCCAGGTGGACGAGGCCAAGTGGATGGCCGCCGTCCAGCGCGCACTTGACCTGGGCATAAACTTCTTCGACACGGCGGTGTTTCGGACAAAATCGAGAAAGTCCTAGAAAGCGGCACAGATTCATAACAAATCCTAGTATGCAAGGAGACTGTTGCAAAACCCGTAGGAGCGACATTCTTGTCGCGATAGGTGTCTATCTTTGTCCAGTCGAACCTACACAGTTTATTCTCGCCAGCGGCCCTCAGTCGCCTTTTGCAACAGTCTCGCAAGATAGCCACACAACTTCTACGAGTTAGGAGAACTATCATGAAGCTGGACAAATCGGCACAACTGTTTGAACGGGCGCAGAAATCACTGGCCGGCGGCGTAGGTGCGCAGGTGCGCTTGGCGTCGCTTCCGCATCCTGTATACTTCGACCGGGGCCAAGGCGCGAAACTATATGATGTGGATGGCAACGAGTACATTGACTACTTGCTCGCCTACGGGCCGCTGATTCTGGGCCATTGCCCGCGTCCAGTGGCGGACGCAGTAAAGGCCCAACTCGAACGTGGCACTTTATTCGGAGCACCCCACGAGGCCATCGTGAGACTGGCCGAGAAGCTGGTGGAGCTGGTGCCATGCTACGAGATGGTGCGCTTCAGCAATAGCGGCTCCGAGGCGGTACACGCCGTTCAGCGTCTGGCGCGCGCCTTTACAGGTCGCCCCAAGATTGTGAAATTCGAGGGCCATTATCACGGCTGGTACGATAACATCTACATCAGTCATCTACCCGAAGCGCTTTCCATGATCGGCCTACCCCATGCGCCGTGGCCGGTATTAGGCAGCCCCGGCCAGCCGGAAAGTGTGCTCCAGGACATCATCGTGCTGCCCTGGAACAATCTGGAGCTGGTGGAACGAACCCTCAAGGACAGAGCGCACGAGATCGCCGCCATCATCACCGAGCCGGTTATGAGCAACTGCGCCGTTATCCCGCCGCTCGCGGGCTACCTGGAGGGCCTGCGTCGCCTGACGCAGGAGCACGAGGTCCTGCTCATCTTCGACGAAGTCATAACTGGCCTACGCATCGGACTTCACAGCGCGCAGGGCCACTTTGGGGTCATCCCAGACTTGTCAATTGTGAGCAAGGCCCTGGGGGCGGGCTATCCCATCGTAAGCTGGGGCGGGCGACGCGAGATAATGGAATTGGTTGCCCAGCGCCAGGTGGTACATGCCGGCACCTTCAACGCCAATCCCCTTTGTGCCGCCGCTGCCCTGGCGACGGTCACCGAGCTATCTCGTGACAATGGCGCGGTATATGAGCGCATGACAGCGCTGGCTACCACACTGAAGGAGGGCATTGCCAAGCAGGCTCGCGCCCATGGCATACCGGTGCGGCTGCAAGGCATTGGGCCGTTCTTCGGGCTGTCATTCCGTGATCCGGAGGTGCCCATCACCAACTTCCGGGAAGCGCTAGAAGAGTACCCTGGACGGTACCCGAAGTTCAGATTGGCTCTTCTAGAGCGTGGTGTCCACATCTTCCCCACCGAGAAAGGTCTATGGTATCTATCGGCCGCACACACCGAGGAGGACATCACCCGCACTCTGGAAGCCGTGGACGGTGCGCTGGCGACCCTGAAAGAATAGTCTAACATCTGCTACTGAAGGACAGAACGATGACCGCACGCCGAGTCCCAAGGCTCTCCCTGTTGAGCGATACCGATTGTGAGCGAATCCATGAGGCGACGCTTGGTCTGATGCTGCAGGGAGGCATTTTCACATCAGGTATGGAATCAATGTCAACTAGTAGCAAGCCTCCCCACTGCTGACGGGGGCGCTTGATCAGAAATCCACAGAGGTGAAATATAACAATGACTAACCAACAGTCAGGTCAATCAACAGAGGAACGCATGAAGTGGTTTCGGGACGCACGCTTCGGGATGTTCATCCACTGGGGGCTGTATGCCCAACTCGGACGGCATGAGTGGGTGATGAATCGTGAGCGTATTCCGGTGGAGGAGTACACAAAGCTGGCGCAGACCTGGAAGCCCAAACCGATGGCGGCCCGCGACTGGGCCAAGCTGGCGAAAGAGGCCGGTTGCCGGTATATGGTAATGACTACCAAGCATCACGAGGGCTTCTGCCTGTTTGATTCTGAGTTGACCGATTACAACGCCGCCAAGTGTGGGCCGGGCCGCGACCTGGTGGCCGAGTATGTTGAGGCAGCCCGCGAGCAAGATTTGCAGGTGGGGTTTTACTATTCCCTGATGGACTGGCACCATCCAGATGGCGCCCGGTGTGCCAAGGATGAGGATGCCCGCCGACGCTTCGTTCAGTACACTCACGGGCTAGTCCACGAGCTGTGCACCAATTATGGCAAGCTTGACATTGTGTGGTACGACGGGGCCTGGCCCCTTGATGCCGAAAGCTGGGAATCAGAGAAGATGAATGCTATGGTGCGCGAGCTACAGCCCGATATTATTATCAATAACCGCTCCGGGCTGCCCGAGGATTTCGGCACCCCCGAGCAGCACATTACGGCCGAAGAAGGCAACCGTATGTGGGAAGCCTGTATGACCACCAATGAGAGTTGGGGCTACACTCCCATTGATAAGCAATGGAAGACGGCCTGGGAGGTAGTCAGAATGCTCCGGCAGGTTGCTGCCGGCGGAGGGAACCTCCTGCTCAATATCGGTCCGACTCCCGCGGGCGACGTGCCCCCTGAGGCAGTACCCATCTTCCAGCAAGTGGGTAAGTGGCTGGCGAAGTACGGCCCGACCATATATGATGCTACCGATCCGATGCCCCAGGACTGGCTGACAACGGGCGCTTTCACCCGCCGGGGCCAGACCCTCTACTTTCACTGCCACCGCTGGCCGGGCGAAGAGTTAGCCCTAGGTGGCTTGCGCAATGAGGTCCTGGCCGCGCGATTCTTCGGCGGTGAGGAGATACAGTTTACTCAGAAGGCCGACCGACTGGTTCTACACGGCTTGCCCGCCGAGGCTCCCGATCCGCTCGCCACGGTCATCGAGCTGGAGGTCAGCGGCGAGCCGCGACAGGAGTTAGGGGCTGGCTGCGTGCTGCTCGACGAAATCTGAAATGGCTTCCAGCAGATTACAAATTGAATTAGGTCCTCCTGCTGTGGTAGGAGGCAGGGCGCCCGGCGAGGACCGGTGGGGCTTTTTTCAATTCCCGGGCTTATGGCGCGGCCACGACGGGCAGCTTTACGTCTCAATCCACGTGGGTGCTGACAGTATCGCTGGCTGCCACGAGCCTACGCAGTTTTTCGTCTCCCACGACGAAGGACGCTCCTGGACACGCATTGACGAGGAGCACGTTGACCGCTCACCACAAATTGTCACCCTACCGGACGGCAGCCAGGTCGCGTTCGGGGACGCTTCTGGGGAGTTGTCTCTGGGTGTGAAACAGGAGCCGATCTCAGCGAATGAGTTAGGACTGATGCCGGTTTGTTACCTAATAGGTGGCTACGAAGTCAACGAATGCGAGTGCTATCGCTACGCGGACATTCCTGAGGAGTTGCGCTACTTTCCTCTAGCTTCGCGGCCGTCCCCAGATTCTGCGTGGGAGCCTGGCTTCGGGACCATTGAGATGCCGGACCTACTGTTGGGAGCATTGGTCCGCGCTATGTGGTGGGATGATGACGGTCAGGAAGTATGGGTGGAGCAACCGCCTCAGCTCACCATTCCCCTGCCCGAACAGCCGCTGGACTGGGTAACGGTCTTGCCCGATGGCACGCTGTTGTGGGCGTATGCCTCCCAGCATCCGGCCCTGACCGACAGATTCTTTCTCCGGTCAGTGTGTCTGGCTTCTCAGGACGGGGGCCATACCTGGCGGCTGCGCGGGATAATCGCCGATGACCCGGCTGCCGCAACCCGGGGGTACGATAGTGAGCAGTCGCTGGCCCGTATGCCCAATGGTGATCTGCTTTGTATTATGCGCACGCGACTTAGCAACAACGCGGAGGACACGCACTACCTGGCAGCAGCCCGCTCAACAGATGACGGCTACACCTGGTCAGCACCGTTCTCTCTGGCCGAGTTCTGTGTCACCCCCCATCTGCTCGTTCTCCAAAATGGCCTGGTAGCGCTCGGCTATGGCCGACCCGGCGTCCATATCCGGGCTTCTGCTGATAGCGGGCAGACCTGGAGCGAAAGCCTTCCTCTGGTCGGCCCTTCGGAAGCAGAATGGCTTGCCCAGCCGCTCGAGAAATGGTGGGCGGCTCTCTTTGACCACAGTTGCGCGAATACCAGCGTGGTAATCACGGGACCGGATCGGTTTTTAGTTGCCTATTCCGACTTCCAGTACACTGGCGACGACGGCAAGACTCACAAAGCGATTAAGGTCCAAGAAGTTAAGGTTGTGAATAATGAAGTGTACTGATAAATATCTAGCTTACATGGGATTGGCTCCCCAGCGCATTCCCCACTGGGAGCACTGGTCCTGCCCGGATGCTGAGACCTACCTGACCGGGATAGACTACTACCAGCATCCTAAGCTATGCCGGGAGAAGCTGCGCGAGTTGTACCCGCAGCTCAACCTCTCCATTCCGGAAACCGATGAGCCGAAACAACGGCCCAATCTGGATCTGAAGGGCGAAAGCTCAATCGCACACGAGGATGGCCGGCACGTACGTTGGGGCGATGGGGAGAGCGGCCCCTGGGACTGGGGTAACCAGTTCAATACCCCTGAAGATGTCTTCGCTTTCTCCCCGCTCGAGCACGGCGATTTCACCGACATTCCGGTAGTGGAATCCCATGACTTCTCCGATGAGGAGACAATCGCCAAGCGTTACGGTGCGCCTCTGCCGGGAGAGCCGGCCCAACAGGCCCCCGAAGGCTCGGATGCCATGGTTGGCTTCTACAACACCATGTTTATGTGGCCCCTGTTGACCTTCGGCTGGGAGCTATTCATGGAGACCTGTCTGGACCCGCGTTTTGAGCGGATTATGGACGAGTTCGCCGAGATTAACCGCCGCGTATTCCGGGTCTTCTCCCGAATGCCGGTCAACTTCGTGCTCTGCCACGATGACATTGTGATTACCCGTGGCCCGGTCTGCTCGCCGGAGTGGATGCGCCAGTATATCTTCCCCCGCTACGAGGAGTTCTGGGGCATCGTCAAAGCCGCCGGCAAGGAGGTCCTGTTTATGTCCGATGGGTGCATGGACGCCTTTGCCGATGACGTCATCGCCTGCGGTGCGCGGGGCATCATCAGCGAGCCGTACACCGACTACAAGGCTATTGCCCGCCGCTATGAAGACGAAAACCTATTCCTGGCCGGCGAGGGCGACAACCTCATCCTGAACCGCAATGATCCGCAGGAGATTGAAGCCATGGGCAGAAGCATGCTGGAGACGGCGCAGATGACCGACGGGTACGTGATGTGCATCGGCAACCACATCCCGTGGAACGTAAATCCCGAGGGCATCAAGCGCTACCTGGATCTGTCTACTGAGCTGGCCCATCGCTGAGGAGATGATATAGTGGTGGAATTCTTTGATGTTGACGCTGCCTTTGGCATTGGACTAATCCCACCGATGAAGTACGCGGCCATGGCTGATGAGCTGCTGGACGAGATGGACTTCTGCGGGATTTCGCAGGCTCTGGTATATGACGCCGCGATGCGCGATGATACGCCGCAAGTGGGCAATGAATTGCTCATCAGCAGGATTAGGGACAGGCCCCGGCTGCATGGCACCTGGGCAATTCTGCCCCATCAAACCGGAGAGGTACCGCCTCCCGAACAGTTCGTCGCGCAGATGAAGCAACATAACATCAAAGCGCTGCGAGCGTTTCCTCAGTCCCACAGCTATCTGCTCAATGGTGTCACCTTTGGGCCACTGTTGGAGATGATGGTAGCGGCGGGGGTGCCACTGCTGTTGGATGAAGACTGGGAAATGACGACCAATCTGCTAAAGGAGTTCCCCCGCCTGACTTTAATCACCATTCTGAGATCAAATCACGGTCAAGACCGCTATTTCCGCCCTCTGTTAGAGAAGTATCCCAATTTCTTGCTGAGTACTACCCGCTACGAATGCGATGGCGCCATACGGGAGCTCGCCCAACAGTATGGGGCCCATCGGCTCGTATTCGGCACTGGATACCCGGCAGTGCCTATGGGCGGGGCAATGCTGAGCTTGCTGCACTGCGGCCTGCCAGAGGAGGACATCGAGGCCATTGCCTCCGGCAATCTGAAGCGTATTCTAGCGGAGGTAAAACTATAATGAATCCCTCACCTTTGGTCCAAGAATTCGTGGAAAATGGCTGCTCAGCCTCCTGCCCCGTGATTGATATGCATACCCACCCAGGTCCATATAAGGCTATTTATTTCCCTAACGGTGCACCCGAGAAGATGATCCAGACGATGGACCGTTGTGGGGTGAGATTAATTGTGGCTGTCTCCCACGCCGCGCTGTGCGATCCGCGGCGGGGCAATGCGTTCACCGAGAATATGATTAACCAATTCCCCGGGCGCGTGCTGGGTTATTGGTCGGTGAATCCCAACTACCCCGAGCAGGTTAAGCAGGATGTAGCCGATTTCGACAATCACCTCGGGTTTGTGGGCTTCAAGTTCCTGGCTGACTACCACCGCTACCCAATTACAGGCGACAACTACCGCCCGGCCCTGGAGTATGCCAACGAACATCGCCTGCTCGTGCTGCTCCATACCTGGGGCCACAGCGATTATGACTCGCCCACTATGGTCGGCGAGCTGGCCGAAAAATATCCGCACACCACATTGCGGATGGCTCACTGTGGCTATGGCGAGTGGGATGAGAGTATCCGCGTGGCCAATGAATTTGATAATGCTTGGCTAGAATTGACTGGCGCGCACAATGCCAATGGCGTTGTGGAGCGACTGGTGGCCGGTAGTGGGTCCGAGAAGATTCTGTACGGCACTGACCTGCCCTGGTTTGATCCCCATTATGTAATCGGCTGTGTGCTGTTTGCTAGAATTACGGACGAGGACCGCCGCAACATTCTATACCAAAATGCCGAGAAGCTGTTAGCACCGTTCGGCGTTGACCCCAGCGGTAAATAGCGGGTATTTATAATTACACTATTGTTCCGGGAGGGCACCAAATGTCAAAAGTCCGATACAATGAAATGCTGCCCCACGAGATTGTAGCCGCGCGCGAGGAGTGTCCCATTGCTTACGTGGGACTGGGCGGCGTGGAGTGGCATGGTGAACACCTGGCCGTGGGCAACGATACCCTGAAGGCGGATATGCTGGCGGTAAGATGTGCTGAGCAGGGCGGCGGCCTAGCCTTTCCGGCGTTGTACTGGGGTGAGCCCCGCCAGTCACATTTAATGGAGACTAATGCTGAGGACCGTGACCTCATCGCCCAGAAGATGCACTTGCCCCTTGAGAACTTTGCCCCCGGCTATATGGGCCGCAGGGTCCATGAAGAGGACCGGTTTTATATCGAGCTGCTAGTGCATATATTGCGGCAGATGGAAAGCCTGGGCTTTCGGGTTATGGTACTTATTGCCGGCCATTACCCGCTGCTCAACCACGCCCGGGCGGCGATCGAGTGGTACAGCTTAGGCCTGCCCGACGCGCCCGCCACTCGGGCGTGGGTATGTAGCGGTTACGAGCTAGTACGCGACCAGATTCCCGACGCCGGCGACCACGCGCAAAAATGGGAGACCTCTTTACTTATGGCCTTACGGCCCGACTGTGTAGATATGGACCGCCTGCCGGCGGACCGCGAGCAAAAGTTAATAGGTACAGGCGGTGGCACTGATCCACGCGACAGTTCGCCGGAATACGGCGAGGCGGGGGTAAAAGCCGTCGTGGCGGCCATCGTCAAGAGGGCTCACGAGCTTCTGCGAGAATTATCTGAATAGAGGAGATAATCACAAGTGACCGTAAACACAGTGGCTCTATTCGGCGCCAGTGGCAAGATCGGCACCCACCTCATCGAAGTCCTGCAAGGACAGGGGCTGCAAATCCGGGCCCTGGTCCACCACACGCCTGTAGAGAGCCCCGGCGTGGAGAGCATATCGGGCAGTGTTACTGACCCGGAGGCAATCCGCGAAGTGGTCCGTGGCGCCGACGCGGTGGTGTATATGGCCACCACCAAAGAGGACCCGGATACGTTCTTTGATGTCAGCGTACGCGGCACCTTCAACGTTCTGGACGCCTGCCGCGACCAGGACATCCAGCAGTTTATTATGTTCGGCGGTGATGCGGCTCAGGGCATTTGGTTTTACCCCCAGCCCATTCCCATCAACGAGACTCATCCTAAGACCGCCTATCCCGGCTACTATGCCTTCAGCAAGGTACTTGAAGAGGTGATGGCTGAGCAGTATGCCATTCAATATCGCTTACCGGTCTCCATGCTGCGCTCATCGGGGGTCTTTGAGAAGGATGAGTTGCTCGACCACTTCTCTCTGCTCAATAATGTTGATCCCGAAGAGAAGGGCCACGGGTTTGGTGAAGTAACCGCCGAAATCCTGGCCCTTATCAAGGCGGGCGAGGAGCGTATTCCCATTCTAACCGACGCCGAGGGTGTGCCCTATTACCGTCATATCGTCCATATTGATGATGTGATGCAGGCTTTTGGGAAAATCGTCGGCAACGAATCCGCTCTGGGCCAGGATTTTAACATCGCCGCCGGCGCCATTCGACTACCGGGTCGCCGCCGAATACATCTCCGAGCAGCTTGAT
>JAUWJN010000055.1 GCA_030607655.1 bacterium | reverse complement strand
GGACTGGAATTCCAAGTGTAGCCGGCCCGGCCTGTCAGCCCAGTACCAATTGTACAACAGCGCGGCTACAGATGCAGTATTGATTATCAGCGTCAAAAGTATTATGATTAGAGATAGTTGCGAGGCGTTGCAGATTGCTGGGGAAACTAGCCGCGCCGAGCGGGGCTGACACAGGCAATGTTATCAATCCTCAAGATTGAACAGAAGGCAGCGGTGTTCCGCGAGCTAGCCACTATGGTGAGGGCAGGTATGTCCTTGAGTGAAGCGCTGCACGCGTTAGAGACCCGCCGCTGCTACCCTCGCCTGAAGCAGGCAATTAGCGATGCCGCGTTCCGGGTGCCGGATGGCACTCGCCTCTCTCAGGTGCTCCGGGACTATCCCCAGGAGTTCTCCAAGCTGACGACCGGGGTTATCACCGCTGGTGAGGAGACCGGCAAGCTGGATGAGGTCCTGGATAGAGTCGCCGGGTACCTGGAGCGTGAATATAGCCTTCGCCAGTTAGTCAGCCGAGAGACATTCTATCCCAAAGTGCTAGCCGTAGTCGTACTGTTGATGCCTGTCGCCACACGGACGATAATCGCTTGGATAATGCAAAGTTTCTGGGCCGCACTGTGGATACTTATAAAGACATTGGCCCTCTATGCTGTGATAATCGGCATCCCGGCAATGCTAATCTATACAGTCTACAAGGCAATTATCAACACCGAACAGGGCCGTTATTCGGTTGATGCCTTCAAGCTACGGGTGCCGCTGTTCGGCCTGGTTGTCCGAAGACTGGCTCTGGCTAAGTTTGCTCGCGCCCTGGCCTACACTTACGGAGCAGGACTGCCCCTCTCGCAGGCGGCCGAACTGGCGGGAGCAGTGACTGGCAATGCCCTCATCGCTCAGAATATCAGCGCGGCTGTCCCCCATTTGCGTAAGGGCGGTAAGCTCTCGGAAGTCCTGGCCGGTTCGGCCGACATAGATACTATGGTAGTGCGAATGCTGCAAACTGGTGAACAGACTGGGAATATTGAGGAAACTATGGAGCGGGTAGCCGAGCACTTTGAGATTGCCTGCGAAAGCTCCATTCGCCGTATGGCAGTGCTGGCTCTACCCATCGGCGTAATCATTATGGGCATCATCGTCGGCTTTATGGTCATCAGCTTCTACGGAGGCTACTATGCTGATTTCTGAGGCTCAGTAGGGGTGGGAATCAAATGGAGGGCCCCAATCAGGAAGGCTCGGACCTGCTCGGCCTAGGAGAGATGGCAACTGACGCGCCGGCGCCAGGTCAACAGAATGGCTGGGTATCTGCAATCCTGGATAGAGGCCGGCGGCTGTTTGACGCGGGACAGTATGACCAAGCCAAGATGCGCTGTGCGGAAGCTCTGGATGTCAATCCCAATGAGGCTGCTGCCTACGAGCTGCTGGGCGCAGTCTATTCAGCTGAAGGCAACCGGAAGCTGGCGCGTGATATGTATCAGGAGGCCAAGCGGCTCAGGTCGGAGACGACTGACCAGTCAGCCTCCCCACTGGCCCAACCGCCCCCGGCTCCGAAGCGCACCTCTAGCTGGCGGCGGTTGTGGATACCAGCGCCGTTGCAGCTTCGCTACTCGGTACTTATCGCCGGATTGGGCAGTGCCGTGTTAATGCTGGGATTGGCCCCTCTGGTATCGGGAGAGCCAACGATTTTCGGCGTCAACCCGGCGCAACTATTGCTGGCCGGGGCGGCGGCGCTGCTAGCTGGCAGCGCCTTGGCCGCCTCGGGCTTGATTAGAACCTTTGACCAGGAGCTAATGGGGCCAGCTTTGGTCAGTGGCACCAGTTGGCCGCTATGGCTATTCCTACTGACCGCCGGGGCCTTGTCGGCATGGCTAGGAATGTTAGTATACGTGCTGTCAGCGTCGGCTACGGACAGCCACTCGCGAACCGAAGCATTCTTCCTGCTCACGGTCGGGGCGATAGCCTTGATTATAGCGCTGGGTTGCCGAGCGGCCGCTGATTTTCTATGGCTGGGCGTCAACGTCATATTTGAGGGTGTATTGCTAGGCTGGGCGGCGGGTAGTATGATCAGCCCCCGTGAATGGTGGCGCGATGAAGAGAGAGAACGTAAACCGTAACGAGATGATACCATGCGAACCGTTACCAAGATTTCTCAGGTCAGAGCAATAATATCGTCGGCCCGGCACCGGGGCCAGCAAGTCGGTCTGGTTCCCACTATGGGTGGTCTACACGCCGGCCATCTATCGCTAATCGAAGCCGCCCGCGCCAATGATGACTTGGTAGCCATCAGCATATTCGTCAATCCTACTCAGTTCGGCCCCCGTGAGGACTACGAAGAATACCCGCGGGAACTGGCGCAGGATGCCCAGCTTGCTGAGCAGGCCGGAGTGGACATAATCTTCGCCCCCTCCGTGGAGGAAATGTACCCACAAGGCTTCTCTACCTATGTGGAAGTAGAAGAATTAACTGCCGGCCTTTGTGGGGGGTATCGCCCGGGGCATCTCCGAGGAGTAACTACGATCGTGGCGAAATTACTGAATATCATTCAGCCCCACGTAGCCTATTTCGGCGAGAAGGACTACCAGCAGCTTGTAGTCATAAAGCGCATAGTCACCGACCTTAATATGCCCGTGGAAATCGTGGGCCTGCCGACGGTACGCGAGCCTGACGGGCTAGCCCTCAGTAGCCGCAACCAGTATCTAAATGCCGACGAGAGACAAGCCGCGCCCCTGCTGTACCAGGCGCTGACCGCCGGTGCTGAACTGGTAAGAAAGGGAGCTGCCGGCCCAGAAGCTGCTGAACATATCCGGCAAATGCTGGATGGGGAGCCCTTGTTTAGGGTACAATATGTAGAGGCGGTTCATCCGGAGACACTACAGTCTGTCCCGTACAGCGGCCCACCGATGGTGATTGCCGCCGCAGTATATCTCGGTGATACGCGCCTGATAGACAATATAAAGATGGAAGAAGGCAACAATAATGCTTAGACTGATGACTAAATCAAAAATACAGAACGCCACCGTCACTGCTAAGCAGCTTTATTACGAAGGTAGCATAGGTATTGACGGCCGGATTATGGCTGCCGCTAACCTGTTACCCGACGAAATGGTGCTGGTGGTCAACATTAATAATGGACAACGGCTGGAGACCTACGTTATCGAAGAGCCGCAGGGCAGTGGTAAAATAGCTCTATACGGGCCGGCAGCCCGTACTGTCGAGGTCGGAGATGTAGTCCACATAATTGGTTATTGCTCAATGACCGAGGAGGAGGCCCGGGCCAATCAGATGAAGGTGGTGGTTTTGGGTGCGGATAACAAAATCCAGGAGCAACGATGATTAGTCACGCCCGCCATCTACAAGCAGATCCATGCATCATCCGTGAAGTAGTGGCCACCGCGCTAGCCGAAGATATTGGCCCCGGTGATATTACCAGTGAACTGTGTGTGCCGCCTGACCGCAAGGGCCAGGGGCAGTTTGTGGCCAAAGAAGCAGGAGTATTGGCAGGCCTGGAAGTCGCCGAAGAGTGCTTTCGGCAACTTAGCCCGGCAGTTACCTTTCAGGCGCGTAAGCAGGCCGGTCAGAGCTTTGAGTCTGGTGAGGTCCTGGCTGAGGTAGCCGGATTGGCGCGGACCTTACTAACTGCGGAGCGTACCGCACTCAATTTTCTCCAGCGACTGTGTGGTATCGCCACTCTTACCCGCCAATTTGTGGGAGCCATAGAAGGTAGTGAAGCAGTAATCGTAGACACCCGGAAAACTACTCCCGGCCTGCGGGCCCTGGAGAAAGCCGCAGTAAGAGCCGGCGGGGGCCAGAATCACCGCTTTGCTTTGTATGACGCAATACTTATCAAAGACAATCATATATGTATCGCTGGTGGTGTAGGGTCAGCGATCCAGAGGGCACGGCATGGCGCTTCGGCTCATCTGAAAATTGAAGTGGAGACCACCAGCCTCCAGCAAGTACAGGAGGCATTAGAGGCCGGCGCCGATATCATAATGCTGGACAATATGGATCCGCAGATGATGGGCCAGGCGGTGGAGATAATTGGCGACCAGGCGATAGTAGAGGCTTCTGGGGGCGTAACGCTGGATAATGTCGCCCAAATAGCAGCTACCGGCGTAGACCTTATATCGGTAGGGCGGCTGACTCACTCCGCGCCGGCGATTGATATTAGTCTCGAGCTGCGGGCATAGCAATTATCTTGACTACGCATTGTTGAAGTAAGAGAAAGTGATACCGATGCGTTTACCAGGCGTAGGGCGCAACCGGCTGTGTATGTTGATAATGGCAATGCTGTTTGTTGCGCCGGCCACGGAAGCCTGGGCGACCGCCAATCTAGCCCATGATAAATTGTATCAGTGCACCACTGAGATACTGCCGGGCTGGACAGGATTAACTGACGGAGTAAAGGACAGTGACCAAGCCCCGGCCTGCTTCGCCAGTGACAATTCCGCCGAGTTTCCCAAGGAAATAATCATTGACCTGGATAGTATCTACAAAGTGATCAAGATACTCGTATACAACAGTCTCAATGGCAATGCCCGGCATATTGCGGTATCCACGTCTCTGGACCTGGCGGATTTCGAAAAACTGCGCGAGTATTACTTCCCCCCTGATCAGGTCCAGCCGCTGATTCATTCCTTTGCCCCGCGGCAGGCTCGTTACATAAAGATCACTCTGTACGACACCTGGCGGGGAGGACTGAACGGGGATAACTGCTTGTACCTGCGGGAGGTGGAGGTCTATGGTGAGGGACCGGCCAGCCCTGAGCCCAGTGAGTCTGCCCGGGATATCCTCCGCCTGGCTGCCCTTCAGCCACCTCTGGTAGCTCCGCACTCAGTGCGGCTTTTCCAGCGTTATTGCCTCCAGAGCCAACCGCGTATCGTGGTGGGAATACTGGGGGATAGCTTCGCCGTCAGTGATCATTCAGACGAGACGTACTGGGTCACCCTACTCGTCGCGCAGCTAAGAGACCGACATGATTCGGCGCAAGCGGAACTGCGCAACCTGGCAGCCCGCGGCCAGAGCCCACATAAGGGAGTAGAACAATTGAGCCAACTATTGGAACCGGAGGCGGTAGATATCTTGATCGTAGCTTATGGCACTGATGCTGCTTTGGCCGGGGTGCCGGCAGCACGGTTTCGCCGCGAGTTTCAATATTTACTAACCGAGACTTTCAATAGGTTGCCAGCGCTGGTAGTAGTAGTTACGCCGCCGCCCTTTGCCTACCAGCGCAATCTCGCCAACTATTGGCAGGTTGAAGGCAAGCAGACTATACAGATGGCTCAGATCATCGAAGGGGTGGTGTCGTTAACTGAGTGCGCACTAGTGCGAACTGCCGCGGTTTTGGGTCGGCAGGTTGATGTAATTCCCAAACTGTATCAGGATAATATCACTTTGAGCGGAGAGGCTCACCAGGCCTTAGCTGGCGCACTAAGCCAACTGTTGGGGTACAACTACAGTAGCGACTAGTCCACATAACGGCAGGAGACGATAGCACATGCGAGTAATCGGCGGCATTGTATTAGGACTTGCTCTGTTCTTCCCGGGCATCACGTTATTACAGTGGATAGCCGAAGATCTGTTGGGCCAGCAGATGACCATTACTGACGGCTGTCTGGTGATGATTATTATTCTGCTCAGCATAATAATCGTCACTCGGCTACCTCGCGACCAGACTCAGGAGCAGTCGCGACCCCGAGTGCGGCGCGATATGTCAGCCGCTGGACAACAGCCTGCACCATATTCGCCTCCCTCCGTGACCACCACCCGCCGACCTCGCCCCCGACGCCCTGCCGATGGCAGCGGGTCTGATAGATATGCTTGATAATATGGTCAGCCCGTCCCGATGTTATGACATTTATGACTGACAGCCTCTCACCGACGCGGATATGGATTCCTTACAGGGGCACGAGACAATGACCCAAGAGCACTGTCATTATTTGCGGACTCGGGTCTTGGCGCTGGCCGTAGGTATCTTGGTAAGCGGTTTAGGTAATTGTGGCTGCCGGGGTACCGACCAACAGGGCAGCGTAGACGATTTGGCCATCCGCCGCTACCGCTATAATATTGATGAAGACCGCGGCATCGTTCGCGTGGTGGGCGAAGTGGAGAATCAGGGCAAGGTCCCGGTGGCCGAAGTAGAGGTCCGCGGCATCTTACGTAGCCCCAGTGGTAGTAAGCGGGGGGAGAATATGACGGTCCTGCAAAACATCGGACCCCACCAGCGACGAATCTTCAGTCTGACGATCACCAGCCACGGTCGTACCTCCAGCGTAGAATTGGAGCTTGCCCCGCCGCCTATCCCACCCTAGCTGCAGCCCCTACCCCCGGTCTCAATAAAGGAGATACCCAATCCCCGGAGAATATATCGGTAGAGCTACCGGGCTAATGTGGCTGGCAGTCTACGATGTTAGTACCAGCACCGGGGGAGGGCTAGTGGCGCGCGATACGCCCAGGGGTTTTACCCTGATTGAGCTTGTCGTGGTCATTGCTATCATTCTGATTCTGGGGGCAATGTTACTCCCCGTCTTTGAGCAGGCCACCAAGCAAGCTGAAGCAATTTGCTGCCTGTCCAATATGCGCAATATTGGCTATGCTGCTCTTATGTACGCCGACGACTACGGCCAGCAATACCCGCCGGCCATCGTCGAGATTGCCGATAGTATCTGCGATGCCAACTGTTGGGACAAGTCGCTGTTTCCCTACCTGCGTAGTGAGCTGATCTTTGTTTGCCCCGCCGACGAGACTCCCACTCCCGGGCCCAGTTGGACTTGTTCCATACCCCACAGCTACGGAATCAACCTGGATGTGGCCATGGTAGGAGGATATGCCGGGGCTGCGCTGCGCTGCTGTCAAGTTCCGCGGCCGGGACGGACTATACTTTTCTTTGAATTAGAGCAGGAAAACTCTTATGGCTGGCGGCAATCCTCAGGAAATATGTCGCAGTACGTGGCCGCCCGTCATAACGAAGGTGCTAACTTCGTCTTCTGCGCGGGCAATGCCAAGTGGATAAGACTTGAGCTAACTGACGACCTCTGGGAGCCGTAAATCTGGCGAGGTAGCCTGTTTACCAACCTCGCTTACTGACGAACTCAGCCAGCTCAATCAAGGCGGAGTGGGCTGGCGAGGGGGGGAGTTCTTCAATAGCGGTAATCGCTTGGCGAGCGAAGTCGGCGCTTTTCTCCGCGGCGTAATCCTGGCCCCCTAGTTCTGCCGTGAGCGTAGCTATCTGGTGTATCGTCTGGGCGGGGCTGTCAGGTCCCAGCTCGCAGAGCTGCGCATGCAGCTCATCGCCCCCTGGCTGGCGGCAAGCATAGATAATTGGTAAGGTCCACTGCCCCGCCTGCAGATCCTTGCCTATGGGTTTGCCTAATTCAGATGGAGTTCCGTATAGGTCTAGCGAGTCGTCGCGTATCTGAAAGGCGATACCCAAGTGGTAGCCGTAGCTCTCCAGGGCATTGATTTGCTCCGGCGAGCCCCCACCGGCGTGACCGCCTAGGGCCGCTGCCGCTGCCATAAGGGCAGCGGTCTTGCCTGCAATTATTTCATAATATTGATCCTCGGTCCTAAGCGAGTCCGCCATGGTCAATTCCTGGGCCTCGGCGCTGCACATTTTTGCGATAGCCTGCGCCAGAATCTCCGGGGCCTGTCCGTACTCGTCGCTAGAAAGTAGTTGGTAGACGTCTGCTGCCACATAGTCGCCCGTCAGTACAGCGATGCGGTTATCCCATAGTGCCTGGACCGAGGCCTGGCCGCGGCGCACCTGCGAGCGGTCAACCACATCATCGTGGAGCATGGAGGCAATGTGAACTTCTTCCACCATTGCCGCTAACTGCACAGCTTGGGGCCCAGCTTCGCCTACCGATTGGGCGGCCAGTAGTACCAGTAGGGGCCGTAGGCGCTTGCCCCCGCCTTGCAGTATATGGGTATACGCCCGTCTTACCGGAGGAGCCGCCGTGCTGAGCCGCTGTGCCAGGTGCTGTTCGACTTGGGTTAAAGCCGCGGCCACCGGTAGCTTTATCTGAGCAAGCTGATCTTCAGCAGTAGTTGATTGGGGCCGAGCTGTATGATGAAGACTAGGCACGAACGGATTCCTTTCAGGACAATCTTGTGTTCACCTTGCCATTAAATGAGTACCAGAGCGCATAGCGTAGGTTCTCCAACCGGCGCAAAAAGGGTTACAGATGCAGCATAAGCCAGGCTGAACGCGAGGCCAGAGTTAGCCAATAAGCGGGCAATACTCCCACGGCGAGGGTGCCTAGTAGCGTAATCAATACTACTACCAGTGCTCCCGCCGGTCTCGCCTCCAGAGTCGGACCAGGCTCATCGCTGAAATACATCAGCCGAGCTATATTCATATAGTAATACAGCGATATGACACTATTGAGGATGCCTACTACTGCCAGCCACACCCACTGCTGCGACTGGATAGCAGCAGCAAACAACAACAGCTTGCCCACAAAGCCCGCTGTGGGCGGGATGCCAGTCAGGGAGAGCAACAATATGGCCATAGCCGCCGCCAGTAGCGGCGCGGAGCGGCCCAGACCTGCATAGTCGGCAATCCGGGTGCTGCCGGTATTGCGCTCCACCAATATGATAACCGCGAAGGTACCCAGGTTCATTAGCAGATAGGCGACAAAGTAGTACAAAACGGCTTCAAGGGCCAGGGGATAAGCTGCCCCGACGACCACGCCGATGAGAATGTAGCCGGCGTGAGCAATGGACGAATATGCCAGCATCCGCTTGATATCACCCTGCTGTATTGCTAAGATGTTGCCGGCGAACATCGTCACGGTAGCCAGGACCGCCACTACTGCCGGCCACAGCTCCAGCAGTTGCGGGCCTAAGGGCCATAGCAGCCGCATCAGGATCGCGAAGCCGGCCGCCTTCGGCCCTACCGAGATGAACCCAGTAACTGGTGTAGGGGCGCCCTCGTAGACATCGGGAGCCCAGGCGTGGAAGGGCACCATCGCTATCTTAAACCCCAATCCCACCAGCAGCAACATCAATACCACTGGGCCGAACAGCCCCGGCATACTCGCTAGGTTTTGCTCAATTTCGCGTATATTGGTGGAGCCACCCAGTCCGTACAGCAGACTCAACCCATACAACATAACCGCTGAGGCTGCCGCGCCATAGATAAAATACTTCAAGCTGGCCTCGTTGGAGTGGGCATCCCTTTTGAGGTACCCGGCCAGTATGTACCCGCCTATGCTTACTAGCTCAAAGGCGATATATAGAGCGATAATATCCACCACCGAAGCCAGTAGCGACATTCCCAGAACTACAAAGATAATTAGCGAAAAATATTCGCCGTAGGCCTGCGGCAAGTTACGGAAAAAGTCCACTGAGAACAACACCACCAGCAGACCACAAGCGATGAATACTCCTTTGAAAAACAGGGCATAGTTGTCCACCGCATAGCCGCCCCAGAATTCGGTGGTCGGAGCCTGCCCCCAGAGAATCATTATCGGATACAGACCGACAAGCAATCCTATCCCGGCTACCGCGGCTTTTTCCTTGCGCCAGGTGGCCGGCAAGACCAGATCCAGCCCCAAGACCATCAGCGCTAGGGCCGCCAGGGATAGGTCGGGCATGAGTAATGTGAAATCACTTATCGGCTTCATATTATCCGCTACTTAATGCGTCAGAACAGGTGGCTTAGGGTTTGCACATCAGCTAAATGCTGCACCAGGGCGGTCGTCGCGGTATTGATAATCAACAGTATGGGTCGAGGATATAAGCCAAGCAACACCATTAGTACACTTAAAGGCACTATGGAAATCAGCTCGCCGGCATCCATATCCGGTAGCGCCGCCCACTGGCGATTGAGTGGGCCTAAGAATATCCGTTGAATCGTCCACAGGAAGTATGCGGCGGTTATAACTACTCCTAATAGCGCCAGCCCAGTGATAATCTTGAACGAGCCAAAAGCGCCGAGGAAGACCATAAACTCGGCGACAAAACCAACCAGGCCCGGCAGTCCCAGCGAGGCAAAGCAAGCTAGCATCATGATTCCGGCATAGACGGGCATCTGCTTGCTGAGGCCGCCGAAGCCGTCTATCTCGCGAATATGGGTTCGGTCATATATCATCCCCACCAGGAAGAACAGGGCACCGGTGATGATACCGTGCGCCACCATCTGTAGTACCGCGCCATTCAGGGCGGTAGCCCGGCTGGCCAGAATACCTGCTAGATTGTCCCCTGACCCCATCAAGGCGCTTGCCGGTAGATATGCCGCCGCCGCTACTCCCAACATCACGTAACCCATGTGATTTACTGACGAGTAGGCAATCATCTTTTTCAGGTCATTCTGGGCCATCGCCACCAGCGCCCCGTAGATAATGCTAATCAGGGCCAGGATGGCAATCCATATGGCGAATCGGTGCGAGGCTTCCGGTAGTATCGGCAGGCTGACTCGGATAAAGCCATAGCAGCCCATCTTCAGCAGGACACCCGCCAGAATGACACTACCGGCAGTGGGCGCTTCCACGTGGGCATCCGGCAACCAAGTGTGGAACGGGAACATTGGCACTTTGATGGCAAAGCCCAGGAACAGACCCCAGAAGATTAGCGCCCCTTTAAGCCCCGCCCCAGCCACGGGGTTTTGCTGCGCCAGAGCTATCATATCGAAAGTGCGCGGACTACTGGCAAAGTACAAGCCCAGAATTGCCAGTAGCATCGCCAGGCTTCCTATCAGGGTGAACATAAAGAACTTGATAGCCGCATACTGGCGCCGCGGTCCGCCCCAGATGCCGATGATGAAGTACATCGGCACCAGGCTAATCTCCCAGAAGACATAGAAGAGCACGAGATCCAGCGATAGAAAGACGCCCAGACATCCGGTCTCCAGGAGTAGGAAGAAGACCATATACTCCTTGACTCGCTCTTGAATGCGCCAGGAGTAGATGACCGACAACAGGGTTAGCAAGGTAGTAAGTAGTACCAG
>JAUWJN010000085.1 GCA_030607655.1 bacterium | reverse complement strand
ATTGAGCTCCGCGCTGATGTGTTTAAGCCGTTCGACGTTGCGCAGGGCCTTAGATGACGGATCCATTACTACAAAAAGATCGTCAATCTCGGTGGCTATTCGCCGGTTCATATGTTCTAACCCACCGGGGGAATCCACCACAGTGGCCGGGTAGCTCTTCGCCAGTTGGGGCAGAATAGCTCGCAGAATTTCGTTGGGGAAGCAGTAGCAGCCCTGTGTCCACTTAACGCCGATGGCCAGCAGGTCGAAATCATTCGACTCGTACAGGCAACTCATCTGCAGCAGGTATTCTATTTTTTGGGGCAAGGGCATCGTACCCAGATTGGCCGCGGCCCCCCCTGATGTTTGAATATCGTAGAGGACGTCGGAAATCGTGCTTATTCCCGCCTCCTGGAGATCTACTCCAAGCATCGCTGCCAGGCTCTGGTCCGCGTCAGCGTCGATGAGCAACTGGGGCGTCGGCAGATAGCGCGTTGCTAGTGCGGTAAAGGCAGTCTTGCCACTGCCACCTCTTCCTGTAACGACAATTAACTTACCCATTATGCACTAAGCATCTCCGTCGAGCTGCTGCTTCAGCTTGGTTAGAATCTGGGATAGATCTGATTTTAGATTGCTGCCGCTGGCTCCGGCAAAGACATCATCGTCTTGGAGTCCTGGATAGTGGGACAATGTACCTATCACGGGCATTTGTGAGATGCTTCCCCGAATCCGGGCAGCTTCTTGGTCACTACCGACGTTGTTACCCAAGACCCACATCCGCGCGCTCCCAATATCCTCGGCCAGCTTATGTATGCGCGGCACTGTCCGCAGTGCGGAATCCCTCGGCTGAGTAATAATTAGCAGGCCGTCGACTGCCTGCGCAGTGGCTCTGCCCAGGTGCTCCAGTCCAGCCACCATGTCCACTATTAGATCGCGCTCGGCGTGAACTAACTCCCGGAGAATCGTCTGTAATGTGGCATTTTCCGGGCACATACAGCCGGCGCCGCCCTCGTCCACTACGCCCATCACCAGCAGGCTGATGTTGCCGTTTTTGATCTCATAGTCGGCGATGAGGTCGGTCACATCCGGGTTTAGTAAAAACATCCCGCCTTGGCCGGCGGAACTTCCAGCTCGCTCCGCCAGTATCTGGCGCATCTCCGAGAGTGGCTTGACGTCGGCCAGCAGATCTTGCGGGAACCCCAGCGCATACCCCAGGCAGTTATTGGGATCAGCATCTATCGCCCAGGGACTCCTGCCTTGTTCAGCCAGTAGTAGACACAGCCCGGCTGCCACCGTGGTCTTGCCCACTCCCCCTTTGCCGGCGACTGCAATTCTCATAAACTGCTCTATCTCTCCTCCATCAACATTTGGCGGCAGCCGCTTCTAGGGCTTCCCCCGCGCTATCTTCGAACTGAAACAAGGACTTGTGCATTAGAGTATCATCCATCCCCGGCACCATGACCATACTGGCGAGACAGGGGAAGCTATGATGAAGTGTCTTGACCTTCTCAATCAGCGGCTCGCCCACTTCTACCCCAACAAGCTGCGGGACCGCCCATTGCGTCAGCCCACACGGAGCACCGCGGATGTAGCGCACCTCCGTTACTATGTTATCAGCTATCGTCAACTCAAACTTGGGCTGCCCGACTTGATACTGCTCACCGAACTGTTTAATAACCGGCGTAGCCGGCACCAGGGAACAAAAGGGTTGGGGAAATACACATTCCACGCCTAGCTTCTCACCGGCCGCACTGACCTGGGTCACCAGCCCCGGTCTTATCCAATTCGGATCCTCCCGGGGCGCAATCAGGGCTTTCCCGCCTCGTTCGGCTATTAGGGAGGGCAGTTCCACTAATAGGTCGTGGTGGATGTTGACAGCTATCGTAACCGCCGTGGCTCCTATATGGGCGGGTAGGAAGTCCCGAGGATTATCCACCATCATGGGCAACTGGTGGGGCAACTGCGTGGCGCTTACTTGCCCCTCAACGCCTTGCAAATACTCGACCAATCGGCGCCAGAAGTGGCCCTTCGTGTGAAGTATTTCGATTGAGAGCCTCTGACGTGATCTTTCGGTGGAGGTGTCAAGTCGCTCCCTATTTGCGGTAGGCCTTGATGAAGTCATCACAATATATGTTGCGGTTCAAAAGGACTTCGGCGGCAATTGCCGCTTCCATCAGCTTGTCGTCCAGAGGGTCTACAATGGCCGCATCCAAACCGTTAGCCAGGGCCATAACTAGACAGGTGCGATTCAGCAATTCCCGATAGACCGTGCCCTGCGAGACATTGCTGAGGCCAATGATGGTATTGGGAGGCGGGTCTGACAGGGCCTTGCACATCCGAATCGTCATTAAGACTTCTTGGGGCACCTGCTGGAGGGCGTTGACCGGTAATATGACCGCGTCTATATACAAGTCACTTATGCTGATACCTTGCTCCATACACGCACTGACCAAACGCAGGGCTATTTCCATCCGACCATCGGCATCGCGGGGCACTCCCTCAGCGTCTATGGTCAGACCAATAAGCGGGCAGTTGAATTCTGCCGCTAGCGGTAGAATTGCCGCCATACGCTCCTCTTCTCCCGTTGTGGAGTTGATGATAGCGTTTCCCTCACAGGCTTCCAGGCCTGCTCTCATAACTTCTGCATTGGTCGTGTCAAGGCACAGAGGCACATCTACAGCTTCCTGGCTGACCTCCACTAACCACTGCATCGTCCCTAACTTATCCTTGGATGCCGGCCCTACGTTAATATCCAGCGCATTAGCCCCACCAGCGACCTGGCGACGGGCAAGTTCCTGAATGGGAGCAGGATCGTGCTCTTGGATAGCCCGTTTTACATCATCGAACATTCCATTGATACGCTCGCCAATGACAAACATTGCTCAACCTCCCTAGTTCAGGTTTCAAGATGATGGTTTGTCGCGTATTATAGTCAGGCTTGTGGACTAGCTATTAGCTCTGCTATTAAATCATGAAGCCGGGCTACTGCCTCGGGGTGCCACATCACCAGAATGTCGGTGCCGGCGTGCAGGAATAAGCTGGCCGTAGCTACCTCCCACATTATGCCTCGCTTGTCCAGCGGCCCCCATTCGGGAGCTTCTTCTTCCGACTGCCAGGCTTCCTTAACCCGCCAGGCTTCCGAGCCGACTATGGACAGCATGGGCATCTGCAGCATCTTATCGCCGCCCAGAGCTGCCAGGCGGGTGCGCTCCAGTATGGAATAAGCATATTCAACGCCGTATCCCAGTGCGCCGGTTATCTGATACATAATGATGTCATTTAGGTCCATTCCCATATCAGTAACCAAGATGTTCACTTGTTTCTGAATGTTGATATCCAGAGGCGACTCATTTACTATCAGATGTCCATCGGCCAGGGCCGAGGCGCAGATGGTCTTGTAGTTGTCCTGGGTGGCTGAACCTAGCACACAGCGCTCTCCCGCCGCTGCCTGGCTACAGAAGGGCATTATCTCGTTATCCTTATCGTCATCCCCACAGCCCCAGATTATCAGTGGCACACCCACGGCCTTCAGCACTGACTGGATGGTCTCGGCACAGTCGTCAGCCGAGGCGTTGGTGCCGTCGGGATTAGCACTTACCAGGCGTAGGCAAATCATATCAGCGCCAAACTCCGCCACGGCTTTCTGGGCCCAGGCCGCAGGGTCGCCCAGAACTTCCTGGTAATGCTTTAGCAGCGGCTCGGGCCACCCAGTGGGGGCCTCATCGAGCACCTCTATGGCAATGACCGGCGGATTGGGCGTCTCACCCTCAAAATGCAGGAAAGGCAGCGTCTGTTCGCCACCGACAGTCACTGTGGAGGTGCGCGTTCCACCATCGGCCTCGGGGGCCCCAATGGTAGTGGTCTGTACCTGTGCGGTCCATCGCTCTTTAGGGATTGTAAAGGGCATAAAACCAGACTCCTTGCTATATATTTACGGAAGGGAATCGCGAAAGGTCGGTATGGGGGATAAAGTCACTGGCTACAAATTCGTCCATAAAGTTAGTGTCACCACTTAGATCAATATAGGTTAGCGAAGCGACAATCGCTTTGGCCTCTTCCCGGGCCTGACGTGACATTAAAGTCAAATAAGCGCCGGCCAGGGCGCTGTTGCCTACCACGTGGATACGCTCTCGCGGTATATCGGGCAGCAAGCCGATAGCCACCGCCTTCTCCACATCCAGACTAGCCCCGAAGGCCCCGGCCAGATACATGCGCTTGATGTCCTCAGCCTGCAAACCCAGTCTGCTTAGCAGCACTGTAATTCCCGCCAGCATCGCCGCTTTGGAGCGCAGCAAGTCGTCTAGCTCATGTTGGCGGATGCTGAGTGCTTCATCAATCGCTGTCTCCTCGGGCCAGAGCAGCACAAACTCGGCTTCGTAATCCTTCTGCCGCACCCGCTTAGAGGGGAAATCCGTATTGATAGTACCGGTGCGGTCTATCACTTGGCTCTCCGCCAGAGAAGCTATCATCTCGACCAATCCCGTGCCGCAAATTCCCCGTGGCGGCTGCTCCTGAATAGTTTGATATTCAACTGTATCCGTTTCGTCATCATAGCGGAGGTTAGTGATAGCCCCTGCCGTAGCGGGCATTGCAGCCTCAATACCGACGCCCTCAAACCCCGGGCCAGCCGAGCAGGATGCCGCCATCAGCCAGTCCTGATTTCCGATGACAATTTCCCCGTTCGTTCCCACGTCTACCAGCAGGCAGAGTTGGTCTGATTTGGGCATGCGGGTAGCCAGTATGCCCGCGGTAATGTCGCCGCCCACGAATCCACTAACCGCGGGGTGACAGAATACGGCGGCCTGCGGATGGGTAGCCAGCCCAAGCTGCTGCGCTTCCAACACCGGCAGGACACTAGCTGCTGGAGTGTGAGGAGTACGGCGGATGGGTGTGGCGTCAATATTCAGCAAGAAGCTTATCATTGTGGCATTGCCCGCCATCGATACAGCGATGACTTCCTCGGGGCTGACATCGTGCTGAGCATACAGATGGCTCAAAATCTCGTTAATGGTGTCTTGGATAGCCTGATGCATCTGCACCAGGCCATCTTTATGTTGTTGAGTCCAGACTATGCGGCTGATTACATCCTCTCCGTAGCTTATTTGGCCATTACGCCGCATACTGGCCGCCAGAGGCTGGCCTGCTTGCAAATCTACCAATTGGACCGCGACTGTACTGGTGCCTACATCAATAGCCAGCCCTAAAGACTTTTCCGACGCTCGGCTAGGCCGTACCGCCGCGATTTTTGGGGTAAAGCCAGTGTCGGTAACCGCGATTGCCACCTGGAAATTGTTCTCCCGCAAAGCGGCCGGCAACTGGCGCAGTAGGCTCAGGTCAATTGTCAGAGGGGCGAGGCCCTCATGGTCCGCCGCGAGGCAGTGAATTAGCCGGTCCAGATCACTGAGAGTATCATCATGCGTAGGCGGCGGCAGTTGCAGGGCAAATTGACGAGTCAGGGGGGCGAGGGGAAGAAATTCGCTTAAATCTACCAATTCACCGGTCAACGTCTCGACGTCTCTGATGGTCAAATCCTCCGCCTGAGCGTGCGCAGGGATTTCTACGGTGATGTTCTCAGTAATGACTGACTGACACGCCAGGACCCGCCGGCCGCGGCCATCTTCAGTCACCTCTTCGCGCCACCGGGCAGGATCTTTGGGCTTAACCGCGCCCTCCAGGATTATCACTTCGCATTGCCCACAGCTACCCTGACCACCACAATAGCTGACAATGCGCACCCCCGAGCGGTGGGCAACATCCAGCATCACCTCGCCCGGCTGAGCCGTGGCTACAATATCATAGTCTTGGAAGGTTACCGTGGGTGCGGCCATAACTTGGTCTTCCCTTGCCCCAGTGTGCTATCCTTCTGTGGCAAAGCCCTCCTTCCTGCCCTCTTGCTGCCCGGGCTGAAAACTAGTGCTATTGAACCGCGCAGGTAGCCGCTAGCCAATGCGTTGGGTGTATTCGGGCTTAAAGAAAGCAGGGATGCCTGATGACTCGCGTGGCCCCACTACAATCTGCCATCCGGACGCCTCCTCCAAATCTCCACTCAGTACCGCTACTCCACCAGGGAGCACCCCGATGCGATGATCGACTTTGTCCTCAATTCCACACTCTTTGATGGTCTTAGCGATGATTTCGGGCGTGAAGTCCTCCGCTGCCCACGCGGTGAGCACTGAAGTCCCTTCTGTATCCACAACTACAATCCAAGCATCCAGGTGGCCCGCGGATACATCTGCCTCTACGGTATAATAAGTTAGAGAGAAGTTTGTAGTTATCAATACCGGAGACTTGGCATCAGGCTCACCAACTTCATACACGCCACTTTCCACCTGAATCGGCTTCTGGGGGTCAGTGTAGATATTCAGCCGGGCCGTGATTAGCGGTAACAAAGTATCGCGAGTCAGCAAGTCAGTCACCACAATTCCGGCATACTTGGCGATAAGTTCGCAGCCTGACGTTACCTTATCAATCTCATCGTCACCAATGGCAATGCCGATGGTCGGAAAGCCCAATGGCTTGACCTTCTCCTTAATAGCCGCCCGGCGAATAGTCGTCTGATCTTGTAGCACCGATGAGGAATCACAAGCCGAACTATCCAGTATCAGGTCTGCCACTCCGGCTTCCAGGGCTTTCTCACTAAGTTCGTAGAGTTGCTCCAGAGTTTCGCCGCGAATCGCTAGGGGGCAACTAAACTCCTGGGCCAGGCCAGTCATTTCGGCAAAGTTGTCGGCATCAGCCGCACAGATCAGAGGTCGGTCCTCGGCGCAGACCTCCAGAGCTGCCCGCACCGCCTGAGGATCATCACTCACTAGTATCAGAGGCAGGGAAGAGACCTGCTGAGCCACTGCCGCCGCCGCCGGTAGATTGCCATCGTTATCAACTAACGCTACCAAGTCCAGCCTAAACGTCATTCCCACTCGGTCGAACTCCGTCTCGCAGATGGTGCTTATTTGTTGTCGCAACTCATCCTCGGGAAGATTGCTATTAACCTGGATAGCAATTCCGCACGGGTGATGAAAGGTTTCTTCATGACGGAATAGCACGGTCTCACCCCCGATTTTCAGGGCCTTCTCTCCAGTACCGATAGTGATGATTTTCATCGGCGGCGCCGAACTACCTGATAGGGCCTCTTTAGCTTCCTCGGTGATATGAGGACACTCATCTAGCGAAGCCTGCTTCTGGGCGAGTTTCATAGCGAAGGCCAGGCAGGTGGGTACTCCGCAATCGCCGCAGTTGGTCTTGGGCAGATTCTTATAAATATCCATTGCGGTCAGGGCCACGGTAATGCCTCCGTAATTTCTCTAGGTTGAGTCAGGCTGAGACTACACTGGCAAATGCCAGCTTGAACTAACTACACTATAACAGAGCTTCCATCTCCAGAGCCGGATGCCCGACTTCCTGAAGGTATTCAACTAAATCGTTGATGGCTACGGCATCATCTTCGGTGGCTATCTGGTTGGCCAAATCAGGCATATCCAGTTCCTGTCCCCGCTGCACCAAGCCCTCTATTAGGTCCTCCTTCAACTCCTTGGGCATCCACACCAGCCGGGGCAGGCCACCGTCCGCCGTTATGAACTTACGACTGATGACATAGCGACGGCCGACACCTAGAAAGCCGGGGGTCTGGTGGCCGCCGCCGACCGTCCCGGCCAAAGTGCTGAATTCCATGCCCAGAGGGGTCATATCAGTGTACTCGCGGTTGACTATCATAAAGCCATTGGCCTCCGGCAGCATCGCCAAAATACATTCAAAGCAACCGCAGGAAGTCATGGGGGCATCCATAATCGAATACAGACTTACCCGCTCTACGGTGCCATGGGACTCCCGCTTTACAAACTCATTGATGTTCTCCCATTCACCAATGACCGGGTCTATGCACTCGCCCTTCTCCACCGGTTGGTTGGCCCCGTGAGGACTAATCTCGTATGCGGCTTTGCCGTCCAGCCAGTTATAGGCGCCACATAGGCCCAGCCGCTCGGGGCTGATAATGCAGACGTGGTCCGGCGCATAGGATTGACACAGAGTGCACGAATAGAAGAGGTCCACACTTTCGTCAGTCATCTCGCCCATGCGCTCATCACGCTCGGTATAGGACTTGCGCGCCTCGGGCAGTATCTCCTGTATTCTCTCTTCGTCAGTCATAATGGTAGCCTGAATCTTGTCAACAATGGCGCCCATTTCCTCTTTAAGCTCGGCAATGATAACATCGCCGAAATGGCGCAGCCGCCAGCCGGCGGCAAAGGCCTCCTTACTGACTCGAACCCAGGCCAGATCGCGCTGGCCCATATGGAATATGCCATGGGCGTAATTAGCGGTACTGTGAATACGCCGCTCCAGTAGACTCTCGAAGTCTTCCTGCATTTTGCGCCCCGCTACTTCCAGATAGATACCTAAGGGCATCGCCCCGCCAACTTCGACGGTATCTATCTCCGGCCCGATAACCTCCACCTTCCCGTCTTGGACGTCATCCATATCGCGCATAGTCAAATACTCAAAACAAGTGGAATATTTGCCCCCGAACTCCACGTGCATATCGGGGCGGCGCACCGTCTCACCCTCGAAGGCGGCCGCTACCGGCACGGGCACATCCACTTCCCGCACGGTTACCTTCACCCCGCGTACATCCACGCACCGCTGCACAATATTCTGGTGGTCCAGCTCCCGCACTAGCTCCT
>JAUWJN010000095.1 GCA_030607655.1 bacterium | reverse complement strand
CAGATCTACTTCGACCTCGATACTGGCCAGATGCACAGCGGGCGCGGCAATGTTACCATAGACGTCAGTATTGGGGCGCCGCTGCCGGCGCAGGCGGGCGAGGAAGCCGGCGAGCCGCTGGCAATGCAGATGGGGATGAAGCTGCATTTTGTAGTTTCTCCCGTTCTTTGAAGATGTTTGTGCCAGCCCTGGCCTAGCGTATGAAATCGAGCAGCGCTGTGTGTTTCTGACAGCCGTCGCCCCCCTCACCGGCGGCGACAGATCTATTGCTCTTACGCTACAACGGGTGGCGAGCCACCCACCCCAGGCCCCTTCCCCAGCGAACTCAGAACTTCCCGAAAAAGTTTTCCTCAGGGTCTTGACAAATATTGTGGTTTGTGATATAAACTTGTTTGTGACCCAGACATGGGACCTATGAATAACACTCACTGGTAAGGATGATGACCATGAAAGCAAACATGACTGAGCCGGAAAACAAGCAAGACAACGACCTGCGCGAGATCCCGACATGGGCACGGCGGTACGCCGAGAACCGGACGCTCCCGATGCTGGTTTTCTTCGGCATCTTTGTCGTGGGATCTGCGGCCTTCGGCGGTCTGTCCTATCTCACCGCTTGGGCGTACGTGACTGGCCACCGTGCCCTGGCAGTGGCCGCCATGCTCGTGCTGTGTGGCTTCGCGGCCTGGTGGATGTGGTTTAGCTTCGTGGGTGGGCAGAGGATAATGCGCCGGATCACCGCACGCCTGTACCGCAGTGAAGGGACAGTATCGGTGGGGCCGGCGGCCGAGCCGGACATCTGGCGGAAGTCACCCGCGGTGGGGTTTGTGTTCATGTTCTGCGTCATTGCGAGCGTTGGCCTGGGGCTGCTGGGGGTGCTGCCCATCCGGTATATGCAGCCGATTTCGGCGCTGTACTTTGTTCCGTTCTGCGTCTACCTGGGGATCACGCAGCGAGGTACCGGCAGTCCGTTCATGTCGCTGTGGCCCACGCTCTACGGCATCCACGCCATTCTGCTTGTCGCCGGCGCGCCCATCTATTTCGGCGGCAAGTGGGAGGCGCTGAATATGTTGATTCCCGTGATCGGCTACGGTGTGCTCGCCGCTCTAGCCGGACATATCTACAGTCGTGTAGCGCTCCACCGCCTACGGATGCTGGCAGCCAGTCCGGAAATACCAGATGAAACGGGGGCACAGGAGCAATGACTGAACTCGACGCTGACGTACACCAGCCCACCCGCCTGCGCATCCTGATGCTCCTGTCCGGCGTAGATAGTGCCGACTTCAACTTCTTGCGCACTACCCTCGGGCTGAGTAAGGGAAATCTGTCTGCGCACACCAGCCGGCTCGAGGAAGCAGGCTACGTTGAGATTACCAAGGGGTTCAACGGGAAGATTCCCAATACTAGTTACTGTCTGACCGAACTGGGCAGGTCCCGCCTGGCGGCATACTGGCAAGCCCTGGAAGAGATTCGCAGTTCGGGCGGCACTCCCCCCTCATAAGTGTTGGCGGGCGGTCTGCGCAATGGCCTGGACTTCAGTCCGCAGGCTTTCGGAGTCAATGCCATGGTGAACGCCGAGCGTTAGTAGCCGCTGGGCTGCACTTTCGGCTTGCGGGCAGATGCCAGGCTCGTACCGTACGTAATCCGGCAGCGGATAACCTACGGAGGTGCGCCGCTGCTGATTCATCTGCTGGTACACTACCTCCAGGTAGTTCACCTCACTATACACTCCGGGAGCTGTGCCGTGGTCCTGCCGACAAAGCTCAGCAAATTCCGTGGCCGTCAGGTCAGTCTGTGCGGGGTCCAGGGTAAAGGGGTACAGCCAGAAGTTCGGCACCGTATCCGGACGCACCGAAGCCAGGCGCAAGCCGGGGACTCCTCCTAGCTCCTCCTCAATAATATCAACCAGGATACGCCGCCGGGCATTGAACTCGTCAAGCTTCCCCACCTGTACTAACCCCATTGCCCCTTGCAACTCATTCATACGCCGGTTACTGCCGAAAGCAAAGTGCCCCCGGGTGGGAACGCCGTTGTCTGGTTCCGGTTCGGGATATTTGACACCGTAGCGGATTAGCCAGGTCATACCGCCATTAGAGTAATACACGGCACGTCTGTAAATGTCGGGGGCATCAGTGGTCACTAGGCCGCCTTCGCCGGTGCACAAATGCTTGCCTGGCATTGTGCTATAGCAGGCGACGTCGCCGAAAGTACCTGCCAACTTCCCGTGGTAGTAGACATCATGAGCTTGGGCGCAGTCCTCCAGCACCAGCAGGTTATGATTGCGCGCCACCTGCATGATGGGTTCGATATCCGCAGGTAGACCCCAAAGATGGACTACGACGACCGCTTTGGCGTGAGGAGTGATAGCCGCTTCAATAGCCTCTGGCGTTATGTGTAAGGTCCGAGGTTCTACATCGGCAAAGACTGGAATCGCCCCCAATGCCACTATTGACTGCGACGAGGCAATGTAGGAACATGGGGGAACGATTACCTCGTCTCCCGGGCCGATGCCCAGGCCAGCCAGGGCTGCCTGGTTAGCGGAGGAACCAGTACAGACTGCATGCACATACTTGCGGCCAGTACGTTCAGCATAGGCATCTTCGTACCTGGATACAAAGCTCTCCTGATCTGAGAGCCCTCCTGACCGCCAGCATTCTTGACGTTCTATCACCTGCGCAATTGCATCTAGCTCTTCTTTGCCAACGTATCGGTAACTCATCAGTCATACCTCCCATATTCTTCTACGGTCTCGACCATCGCCTTCAGGTTATCCATCTTACAGTCGGCCGGCACCTCATCAGCCGTGGCCATCACGTAGCCGCCACCTTCCATTCCCTCATCCAGGCAGCGTCGGGCTTCGGCTCGCGCCTCGTCTACCGTACCGAACGCCAGCACCACGCAGTCAAAGTTCCCCACCAGACAGATACGATCCCCATAGAGTTGCTTGGCTTCCGCCAGGGAAATATCACCCTCATTAGGTTCAAAGGTCTCCACGAAATCAACCCCGGCATCTACCCACATGGGCACTAACTGGCGGATGCGTCCCAGAGTGTACAGGCCGAAGTACTTGCCCGGCAGACTACTAATTGCTTCGGCAGCCATCACCACGTCGGGCAATGCCCACTCCTCAAAGATCTGGGGGCCCAAGCCAGCTCCTGTGGCCCAGCAGATGTCCATCGCGAAGACTTCGGCCGGGGATTGGACAACCGCCTCAAGTTCTTTTTCTAGTATTTGTCTGCGGATTTCAAGCACACTGCGCAGTACATCGGGGCAGTCATACAGATCCATCATAATCTCCTGCATCCCCCGTACTTCCATAAGCCGATGACAGAAGGGGGACGGGATCCAAACGAGGGGGACCGCCTCCTCACCCATAAACTCTGCTTGCCGCAGATGCTCATCCCAGTTGGGTTCGCCAATGCCGGCGAGTTGCTGTTCCGATAGCTGCCGATATATTTCCCAGTCGTCCAGGTCCTTTACATAGTACTCGGTAGTCTTACTGGTCTGCGGGTCTTCCGGTATCACTCCCCGGACCGTCTGGCTGGTCAGGGTCCCGTGGGGAGTCTGGATAGTGCTTTCCGTGGTAATTCTCCCCTCCGGGGTGTGCTCAACTTCACGGGTGGTGGAAGACCATCCCTCCGGCAACGAGACTTGCAGGTCTACAATACCGTTACCACGATGGTGGATTGAGCCGACCATCTGGTGCACTTCACACCAGGCGTCTACACTGGTACGGCCCAGGACCTTGTTGGCATACCGGCTGTGGATAAGCGGCGACACCGGCACCATATCCGGAACCTCGCCGCGCACTGCGGTCATAAATCGCTGTTTCTTAGTCATATCTTTCTCCTCCTCAAGAATTAAATTCGCCACCGAGCTACACAACACTCGGTGACCAGTCTATTTTCTACGCCCAAACCTTTTACTCCTTCTGCGCAGGGAAGTATATCAGCAATCTGAAAAACCAGAAGCCACAACGGTGCCTAGTGCTGAACGGGGCGCGGCGGGCGATTGAACATGGCAATTATCCAAACCAGCAAGCAGATAACCACCAGGGGCAGGTCGCCGAAGCGGTGATACACAGAGAGGCCTGACCGGGGATAGACCTCACCCCCGGTAGTACCTGCCACACCCGGGGGTATCGCTCGGATTACCTCACCATACGGACTTATGAGGGCCGACTGGCCCATAGTCGCCGCCCGCACCACATACTTGCGGGCCTCTACCGCGCGCAGCGGCGCGGTGTAGGAGTGCTGGCGGACTTCGGGGGTCTTCACAGCCCAGACATCACTAGTGATGAAGACCAAGAACTGGGCCCCCTTGCGGCACAGTTGCCGGGTTGGCTCCGAGAAAATAGCCTCAAAACATATAAGCACCCCAAAAGGTATATCACTTACCCGCATCAGCTCTCGCTGGCGGCCCGGAATAAAATCGAAACGACGTATCGGATAGCGTGACAAGAACTTCAGCCGCTCCCGCCAGGGCACATACTCGCCAAACATCACCAGGTCAATTTTGCGGTATCTGTCCACCACCTCCCCGTCGGGATTGAGTAGATATGCGGTATTGTACAACTCGCCGCTATCACTCTCCTCCAGGCCACCAATCAATAAGAAAGCTTCCCGCTGCTGAGCTAGCGGCTCGACGGTACTCAGATATACGGGTTCCCGATTGATAACAACGGGGAGGGCGGTCTCCGGCCAGACTGCCAGGTCTAAGTTGTTGGGCAGACTGAGGGTAAGCGCGGCGTACGTCTGCCGGCACCGCTCGGCATCTTCGGCAGTTACCGGAGTGCCCAGGTTCACATTGCCCTGCACTACCGCCACCCGGACAGGATGGTCTCCGGGGCGAGCACTGTATCCGACTGACACGGCCACTGTGCCGCCCACATAAGTAATACCGATTAGGCCATACACGACAGCAACCGCCCGAACCATCATTGCTTGGCGGCCAATCTGCGGCGGTGAGGCCGGCCGGCTGGGCGGGAGTAGCATCTGCGCCAAAATGGCATTAGACAGCACAATGAGAAAGGTGACGGCACCTCCTCCCAGCAGACTAGCTACCTGCAGTATCGCCGGCAAGGCATGCTGCGAGTATGCGAGGTTGCCGAAACTGAACGATAGAGGGCCGATGTGCGCGCGCAGGTACTCCACGAGCACCCAGGCCGCAGCCATTGCGCTTACCGATATTAGCACTGAGGATACCCGGCGCACATAGACCGCTGTCCATCCGAGAATAGCGAAAAACAGCCCTTGAAAGAGCGCGAGGACCACCCAGGGCAGTAGGCCAAACATAGAGATGTACTGCATAAGCAGCGCGAAGAAGACTGCTCCATACACTAGCCCCACCAGACCACCTTGCCAGGGACGAGTGCTGAACCCCAGTGCACAAAACAGCGGCACCAGGCCAATCCAGGCCAGTAGGCCAATATCCGCCGGCGGGAAGCTCAAGTAACAAAGGACTCCGGACAAGCCTGCTAACAGGAGTTGTACCAGTATGCCAATTCTTGAGTGCTGGGTCATCTGCAATGGAGAACAACTCGATCCTTTACCGCGTAGGCGGGGTTCCCTAACCCCGCCTGTCATTCGGAGGGACCATGTCTAGCCTAGCAAGGCCGGCCCGCGTGGCGCATCAGGTCAGGGCACCCTTCGGCAAGCTCAGGACAGGGCGGATGCCCCTCCCACAGTAGACAAGGCGCAGGCCCTTGCCTGCGCTAGGCGTAAGAGACCGGCAGTTTGCCGCTATCCAGTTTGTCCAGGAACTGCGCCATACGGCTCAGGGCCTCTTTCAACTGGTCAATGCTGCTGGCATAGGTGCAGCGTATGTATCCCTCGCCACACTCGCCGAAGGCATCGCCGGGCACGGTTGCCACCTTTTCCTCAAGCAGCAGCGCCTGGGAGAACTTACCCGAACTGAGGCCAGTGCCCTGGATAGAGGGGAACGTGTAGAAAGCTCCCCGTGGCTCAAAGCAGGGCAGGCCAATTTCATTAAGCCCGTTGACGAATAAGCGTCGGCGATGGTCGTATTGGGCGATCATCTCGGTCATCTCAGCCTCGCAGTTACGCAAAGCCTCAATCGCGCCCACCTGGGCCAGTACCGAACTACACAGAGCCGTATAGCTATGAATGTGCATCATCGCTTCGATTATGGGGGCTGGCCCGCAGGCGTAGCCGATCCGCCAGCCGGTCATAGCATAGGCCTTAGAGAAGCCATTCAGCAGCAGCGTGCGCGGCTTCATATCCGGCAAGGAGGAAAAACAGGTGTGCTGGCCCTCATAAGTTAGATGGCCGTATATCTCATCCGAGATTACCAGCAGATCGTGCTGTTCAGCAATTTCGGCGAGCTGGGCCAGCTCCGGACGTGACATCACTGCGCCCGTCGGATTATTCGGATAGCCAATCAACAGCGCCTTAGTCTGCGGCGTTAGCGCCTCTTGTATCTGGGCCGCTTGCAGTCGGAAGTCGTTATCGGCTGAGGTGGCAACGACTACGGGTACCCCGCCCGCGAAGACAACGCAGGGCTTATAGGAAACGTAGCAAGGCTCCGCCACTATGACCTCATCACCCGGGTCAAGTATCGCCCGCATTCCTACGTCCATACCCTCGCTAACCCCGGCGGTGATGAGAATCTCGCGGCCCGGGTCATATTCTACCCCATACCGTTTGTAGATATCTTCCGCAATTGCCTCCCGCAGCTCTAAGAGTCCGTAATTGCTGGTATAGGAAGTGACCCCGCGGCGTAGAGCGTCAACCACGGCGTCACATATTTTCCAGGGCGTGGGGAAATCCGGCTCACCTACCCCCAGGCTGATGACGTCGTCCTGAGTGGCTACTAAGTCGAAGAACTCACGGATGCCTGAGGGCGGTATGCTGTCCGCAGTCCGGGAGACAAATGGCCGCGGTTGCATCAGGGGCTCACCGCCAACCGGTGATTGCCTGCCTCCTCGGCAACAATCTCGCCTTCCATTTTGTAGGTCTTGAGCACGAAGGAGGTGGCCGTGCTGCGTACTCCCGGTATCGGGGCGAGCTTTTCGGCGACAAAGCGGGCTATCTCACGAAAGTCGCTGCCTTCAACGACTACAGTCAAATCCGAGATACCGGACATCAAATACACGGAGTGGACCTCGTCAAAGTGGCTAACATAATCAGCTATTTTGTCAAACCCGCGATTATGCTCGGGCGTAGCTTCTACGGAGATAAAGGCATAAATCTTCTCGCCATCAGCCTTCTCCCAATTGATCAAGGCCCGGTAGCCCAATAGAATGCCCTCCTCCTGCGCCTGGCGGATAAGGGCTTCAACTTCATCCACGGGCCTATCCAGTCGCGTGGCAATTTCGCTGGGGTCTACTGGTCCTTGCTGCGCCAGGATTTCCAGAACCTGTTGCATAGATAGGCCTCCTCACGGACAGTGGCCAGTCGTCTAAAACCGTTTCCTACCGCCCTTGTCTTTCTTGCTTTTACGGCGCTTGCGTCGCTGCTCTCGCTTCTCTTCCTGAGCTTGCCGCTGGGTACGTTCGATAACTTCGTCCACCTGCGAAGTTTCCGAGCTAGTGGTTGGTTCTGCCGCCACTGATTTCCCACCCCCACCGCCGGCCGCGACCGCCGCTGGCCGCCGAGCGGCAACGGGCGCGGCGGCCTTGCCACGCTTCTGCCATAGCACTACCAACGGAGCAGCGATAAAGATGGAAGAATAGGTGCCCGTGGCCACGCCTACTATCAAGGCCAGCGCAAAGGCATGAATGGCCGGCCCCCCAAAGAAAAATATCGCTATCAGACCCAACAGAGTAGTCATGCTGGTATTAATGGAGCGGGTCATAGTCTGCAGCAAGCTGCCATTGACAATGCTGGCAAATTCGCGGCCGCGGTGCAGGCGCATATTCTCGCGGATCCGGTCAAATATCACTACCGAATCGTTAACAGAATAGCCTACCATCGTTAGTATAGCGGCCACGAACTCGGTATTCAGTTCCACCTGCAGCAGCGCCATGACGCCGATCACAATAAGCACGTCGTGGATTAGAGCCACCACCCCCGCGACGCCAAAGACGAATTCATAGCGGATAGCT
>JAUWJN010000246.1 GCA_030607655.1 bacterium | reverse complement strand
TTAGGATAGCACATAATCAGCCCCAGGTCTTCGCCCTTATAGACGGTCGGTCCTACCTGATAGCGGTGATCCCCTATCTGAATAGGCAGCCGCGCGGCCACCTGGGCCAGGATGCGATTGGTCTGAGAAGTGCCAAATAGCACCAGGTTGTAGGCTTTGATTTCTTCTTCAGTCAGCGCTTCATCGGTAGTGACACGGGCTTGGCCATCACTAAAGGCCTCCCACTCCCCGGCCCAGCGCTGCACCTACTCGGCAATCTCGGCATTATCGGCCTCATCGCCTCCGGTGCCCGCGCCCCCTTCGGTGCCGTGGACACCCGATATCCCCCTAATAGTCTGGGCCATTATTTGACCATCTTTACTGTCCATAGTCCTGTCCCCGGTGCGAGGGGATCACCGTCTGCCCCGGGCACGGTATAGTCAATGAAACGTCCGGTAATGGACCTGGGGTGGCCCTGACTGTCCACCGATTCGAGCCAGAAAGCGCCAAAGGCCCGAACTTGAAACTTGGCGTCAGAGCCCAAACCGCCCACGAACTCACACATAGGGATAATTAACAGGCGCGGGTTGTTGGTGTGGAAATCATCGAAAGTATCGTTGGTCCACGGCTCCCACGTCGCCCGCTGAAGCCGAGCCAGCCCGTCATTGGCCGTTTCCAAGGCTGAGCGCCATGGGCCGACAGCTAGTCCAGTCTTGGCATATAATAAGTCGTCCACGCTGGCCCAGTTAGAGGCTATCTGCTCCGCGGTGAGATTGTAGCCGCGCAGCAGGTCAAGGAACTCGGTTTGATCACCGCTAGGAGGCTGAAGCCAGCCGAATGAGCCCGGGATGTTCTCAAAGTGGGGGCCGTCGGCCATTAGGAGTTCCTCTTCCTGACCATATTGATAATCGGTCAGGTAGTTGCTCCACATAGGACATATAGGCACGCCACCTACCGGCATCAGCACTACGGTGCAACTGCGGGAAACGGTGGCTCCACTAAGGCCAAAAACACTAGCAAAGGCATACTCCACCCGCACGTGCGCTGACACCTCCATCCCCCAAGCGGCACTGCCCAGGAGACTAAAATCAGGGATCGTCTCCCCTTGCCCCCAAAACTGTATGTCATCAGCACCACTGCAGGACACTTGGAACCCGGTGGCTGTTTCATTGTTCGCTGCAACTAATTCTAAGGCAATGGTCTGGGCCACTGTATGGTCAGGCAATTCTGAGCCGCCGCCCAGCGCAGCAGCGTCGGCTACATTTTGAGCGGTCTGAGCAGCGGCACATAGCTGCCCGACATCAATAGTCAGGGCAGCCATACCCAACAAGGCTACCAGGGCTATGGCTGTCCAGACTATTACCACGCCCTTACGATTGTCTCGTAGCAACTTGGACATAATTATGTCCCCTTTCCAACCTGAGTATTCCCTTACCCCCCTTCTAAGGGCATGCTAACTGTGCAGCACAGTGCTAAAGATTATTCTAACATTAACTCAAGATATTGGCAAGTAGATGTTTGCCCGCTAGTTATATCGGCTAAACCAGCCGACTACCTTAACTGGAAATGCCGACAATCAGAGCAAGGAGGGCAGTTAAGGTGAGAGAGGAGGTAACTAATCGCGCACGGAGCTAGGCCACATCAGTCGCTTCTCGCCTTGTAGTTCATATCGAAGAAGGCCACACAGACACATCAGTCCGCATCATGATAATTAGCTGGGGAAAGCTGCGTACCGGTCTTATAACACTGGTTCTAGCTAGCCACAGCCCTACCTTCAGTGCAAGCTATCGCTAGTACCGCAGGCAATTCAGTACTAAATACCCAGCTCGACGGGCACCTTGGCTCGCCGAGCTGCATTAGACTCATTCCGTCCTGCCGACTACCGTGCGGCAGCCGAAGGCTTATTTGATCAACCGTACCTTGCGAAGCACAGACGTGCCCGGCACACCGGTTATGTCTACGCTGTCGCCGTAAAAAGAGACGGTCTGGGCGAAGAGCGAGGCTACTCGCTGACCGTTGCCGAGGTAGTCTATATGGCCGCTAGGAGCAAAAAGAATACCATCCACCTCAGCGCCATCGGCGGTCGTGTTAATATCACCCTGTAGGGAGTACAGGGAGACATCTTTGTCATGCGGAGTGAACCTGGGGGCATTACCCGCTAAGTGAATATTGCCGGTGGCTACGATGGTGCAGTCTTCGGCCACCAACCAGTCTCCTCTGAATTTGACATTACCGTTCACAAAGTAGTTTCCCGGGGCCAGTATCAGGTTGGACGTTGTCGGCTCCCAGTCACCATCAATGATGTAGTCGTAAGGTTCAAAATCGCTTGCTGTGTAGTCTATCGGCCAATCTCTCTTGGGATGCTGCTCGTAGCCAGCTTCGTAGGTAGTTGTGCCCGACGGATCTCGGAAAATATTAAAGTACTCCACGGGACCGTGGAAGGTTATGTTGACGCCAGTAACATCAATGCCACCATTGGAGTGAACGAGGCCATTTATCTCCAGGCGATCCCCGGGAAACTCTATCGCGTGTTCGTTCTCATTGTATGCGAATACGGTAGTAGGGGTGTCACCCGGTTCCTGCATCGCTGTGGCACTTCTGGTGACTACGGTTGTCTCCACTCCGAAGACCTTGGCGAAGGCATAAACCACCTCAACCTGCCCAGTAACTTCTAGGGCATGAGCTTTACTACCCAACTCGCCATAGTCTGGCACCGTAGTGCCCGGGCCATAGTGTACCACCCCATCTTCTGGTTTGATTTGCACTTGGAAGCCCCGACCTTCATTATTGGCGGCTACGTAGAGTTCGGCCTCGTCCCACGCCGCAGTGAAGCCGGGAAGCTGGCTGGCTCCGGCCAACGCGGCCGCATCCACCGCATCTTGAGCCGTCTGGGCAGCGATACATAGCCGCCCGACATCAATAGTCAGGGCCGCCATACCCAGTAGGGCCACCAGGGCTATGGCTACCCAGACTATTACCACGCCCTTACGATTGTCTCGTAGCAACTTGGACATAATTATGTCCCCTTTCCAACCTAGGTATTCCCTTACCCCCCTTTTCAGGGCACACTATCCTGTGCAGCACAGTGCTAAAGATTATCTTAACATTAACTCAAGATATTGTCAAGTAGATGTTTACCCGCTAGTTACATCGGCTAAACCAGCCAACTACCTTAACTGGAAATGCCGACAATCAGAGCAAGGAGGGCAGTTAAGGTGAGAGAGGAGGCAACTAGTCGCCCAGGCGGCTGAGCCACATCAGCCGCTGGTCAAGTTGCCAGTTCATATCGAAGAAGCCCGCACACAGATAATGGTTGGCGTGATCGTAGTCGTAGGCCTCGGAGGTGAAGATGATGAAATCAGGCAGCAGGTCAAGTTTATGGTTTATGGGCAGGCGGTCGCCGTAGTATTGTCCAGCATATATGGCCAAGTAGCGGCCAGGGGCTAATGGATTAGGATAGCACATAATCAGCCCCAGGTCTTCGCCCTTATAGACGGT
>JAUWJN010000056.1 GCA_030607655.1 bacterium | reverse complement strand
CGGCAGATGCGGCCCAGCCTGGAAGAATACCAGCTCAAGGACGGCCGGCGGCTGTATCTGATTGGTGAGGGCCGGCTGACGAATCTGGCCGCTGCGGAGGGGCATCCGGCGGTGGTTATGGATATGAGCTTCGCTAACCAGGCCCTGTGTGCCGAATACGTGGCCGGGTTGAGTGAGCCATTGCCAGTGGCTGTGCATGAGGTTCCCCGCGAAATAGACGAGCAGGTCGCGGCGCTGAAACTTCAGGCGATGGGCATTGAGATAGATACCCTCACCCCCGAGCAGAAGGAGTACCTGGCAAGCTGGCGGATGGGGACCTAAATCCGCACGCTCCGATGAGCGTAGGCAACCGCGTTACGCGCTGGAAAATAGCCTCTTCGGCTACTCAAACAGACCTGGAAGGAGAGCCAAAGCATGGGAAGTGATACGGAAAGGTACATTAATGCGGCCCTCAACGCACGGGATGCTCTATCGTCCGGTAAAGGACACACGTGGATAGTGCACCCGCTGACGGCGCTTGTGATTTCACAGTGCAACGGTGAGTTGAGCCAAAAGCCTCCCGCCAAGGGAGTGGAGCTGGCGCGCGATGCACTCAGAAGATTGCAGGCGTACCAACGACAGGACGCAACCTATTTGCGTCGGGCCATACGAACAGAGCTAAGACATTATGAAAAGAACCAAGAATCCTTTCGCGTTTTGGTGCCACTGTGGTTGGAAGGGCAGCCACCTCAACGTATTACCTGGGTAACTGGGGAACCAAAGCTCAGAAGGTGCACTTGGAAGGGAATGCTGCGGAAGTGGCCTGGACTGCGGGCTTCTCTGGACGACTACACAGCCACGCGTAGGGCTGGCGGCGGAAGACTACCCATGTATTCCAACGAACGTGTGGTGCCTTATGTTACCAATGTTGCTGCGAATAGCTATTTCGAGGCTGCGGATATGGTAGACGATATGCTTTTGGCCTGGCGGGGGATGTATGAAATGGTCGCTGGAGCGCGCTGGGGCATCCGCTTTGGCAAGTATTTGACTGCAACCGTGGCGGCAATTCCGCCACCCCTTTTCTTTGCTGTTGGGCAACTGGACAGCCTGGACCATTCGCAGCCCCTATATACTACTGCGAAGATAGCAGAAGCCGGCCGGATTAAACCGGAAGCCGTGGAAGCACTGGAGGACTGGTTACGCCTCATGCGACGAGTGACAGATTTGCACCCATTCTTTACAAAAGTTGCATTGCGGTATGGTTTGGGTCTGGATGCCGGTAGTCTGGGAGAACGCTTTCTTTGGTCATGGCAGACAATTGAGTCTGCGGTATGTGGTGAGGAGATAAACGGAGACACAACCAGAATAGCCAATCGAGCAGCGGTGGCGCTTGGGGGCGACGAGTTTTGGCGAGGTATTATGTACGCCCTTGCAAATCTCAGGAATCAGTTCGTCCACCCAGGACGCTTTATCGCAGCCGATCAACAGATCAATAACGCCGTTCGATATGCTGCGGCATCCGTTGCGCGAAAGGTTTTTGAGATTGCTATTGAGCTGAAGAGTCTTAATGCGCTTAAAGCGTATTTCCGACTGGCAACGTCCCCTAAGACTACAATTGGTTCGACGATTCGCGCCGCAAAGCTTATCCAGAAGTCGAGAAACTCGTAAAGTTGAGGTTGCCATAACATAGGGTAGCGTTATCTGCGCGTATCAGGCCTGGTTTGTCTCCCCCAACACGTGCGCTCTGGCGCTGTATCCGAAGCGTGTGCGGGTTTGTTCAGCGGCAACGCATGTTGGAAGTGGTGTCCGAAAGGCCGGCCAGCTTAACGGAATCGGTGCGCCGCGCTGCGCCTTCCATTGGTCCCTGGCGGGTGGTGGCCAGAGCGCCGCAGGCATTGGCCAGCCGTCCGACTTCCTCCAGGTCCAGACCCTCTGTCAGCCCCACGACAAAGCCCGCGTCAAAACAGTCACCCGCCCCCGTCGGATCCACCACCTCCACCTCATAGCCAGGAACCGAAATGGTCTGTGACTCAGTAAAGATGGTGCAGCCGTCCGCGCCTCGCTTAAGAGCTACTATCTCGACCCCACCATCCAGGAGTGTCTGACAAGCTGCCTCGATGCCGGGTACACCTGTGAGTAGCTCAGCCTCGGTAGAGCTGGGTAACACGAGAGCCGCCGCGGCCAGCACCGGCGCGCAGATAGCGCGCAAAGCCTCTTCGCCTCCCAGCAGCTCGGGGCGTAGGTTGGGATCAAATGAGATGTGCGCCCCCGCCTCGGCAGCCAGTTCACAGGCCCGGTAGCACGCCTGGCGCATCGCCTCACTGGCCGAGAGCGTTGAGCCGCAGATATGCAGCCACTTAGCTCCGGTGAAAATTTCTTCCTGAGGCTGCGGCAATTGGCCGGCGGCGGAGTTGCCAATGTGGAATATGAACTGGCGGCTACCGTCGGAGAAATAGGTCACGAAGGCTACGCCCGTGGCCAGTCCGCTCACTTGAGTGACATACTTCGTGTCAACACCATCCGCGGCAAACCGCTCCAGGAGGCATTTTCCGAAGTCATCTTCACCCACCGCACCGATAAGGGCTACCGAATGACCCAGCCGTGCCGCCTGGTCGGCAAAGATAGCCGGGGCGCCGCTGGGGAACGGACCGACGAAGTCATCCGGGCGATCAAGCGGGCTGTCTACCCGCTTGCGCATAATCTCGACAATCATCTCACCTATCGTGATGATCTCGCTGCCGGGCATAGCTTTCTCGCCTCTGATGTTAGCGGGCGTCCCAATTATGAAGGTGGATGAGCGTCCTGCCAGACGCGGAAGATATCTTCGGCAATTTCCATATCTCGCAGGCTGTCAACTCCACTGGTGCGCGGCTGCCGTCCCTCCTGGATGCAGGCCAGGAAATCCTCGGCCTCCTCGCGGAAGGCCCATTTCCACTCCAGCAGGGGTACAGTGATCTGTTTAGCGTCATTGAACTCGTACACTGTTACTTGTGCGGGGGTGTTGCGCAGTAGGGGAGGGGGCGTGACTATATCTACCCAACCATGCTCGAAGTATACGTGGGTGTGCTCATCGTAGGTATGCGCGGTTACCCGCCCCGTTTCCAGGCTTACAGGATAATGCTGCGCCTCAAAAATTATTAGCCAAGTGCTATGAGACAGATTGACCTGGTTAACTTCTAGTGGCGTGTCGAGGAGGAACCTGAGTAGGTTGGTGTTGTGCGAATACATATTAGTGAAGTTCGCAAAATCGCCGTGTAGCGACTCATCAAGCCAGGCCGGACCGGGAGTTGTCTCGACCTGGGGAGGCGACTCGTCGGTGGTAATCTGTCCCGATAGCCCGCAAATCCAGCCACCACCGAAACAGTGGGCGCGGGCAAAAGTAATCTCTCCCAGCCGACCATTGCGGCGAAACTCATCAATTATTTGCCGGGCTTTTACTACCCCAGGGTCGTAGCGTTTGTGAAAGGCGACCATCAGCAGCACCCCACCCTCCTCCGCGGCTTCCAACATGCGCTGGGCGGCTTCTACGGAGGCGGCCATTGGCTTTTCAATAAACACGTGCTTACCCGCCCGCAGCATTCCACAGGTTACCCGGTCATTGAGGGCTGGGGGTAATATGGCGCCAACCGCTTCTATCTCATCGTCCCGGGCCAGCTCGCTACTATCAGTATAAACCTTGGGGATGTGATACTTGTGATCCACTAGTTTTGCCAACTCGGGGCGTAGCTCCGCCAAGGCGACGACTTCGCAGCGCTCCGAAGCCACAAAATTGGGTAGATGCACCAACTGCCCCATAAAGCCACAACCTACAAAACCAACCTTTATCGGCTGACTCATCTCGCGCACACCTCACTTGTGACGTAGTAAAGCCGCCGAGCCTAGCGAGTAATGATTACCTTGTCCAGCTCTACCAGTTGGTGGGACAGGGCGGTAACTACCAAGCGCCGGGGCGAAACCTGTACCCGGCAGAATCCATGCACTGCCGCCGTGGCCTGGCTGTACGGATTAGCGGACTTACCGGGCTGGTACAAAGGTGCGCCGCCGTTGCCGACGGTTATGTAGTTGAGCCACCGGTGCCGCGAGCGCTCGTAGATATGGTCATGGCCGCAGAAGACCAGGCTCACGTCGCCGGCCTCTAGCAGCGGACACCACTCCGCCTGAAGCCGCTGGTTGCCTCCGTGGGGCCCGGATGAGAACGGCGGATGGTGGAAGAAAGCTATCCGCCAGGCCACTCCCGCCTCGCGCGGCTGCCGGAGGAGCTGTTTGAGCCACGCAGTCTGCTCATTGATACGACGGTTGCTGTCCAGGGCGATAAACTGGCAGTTGCCGAAGGTAAAGGTGTACCATTCGGTGTCAAAGTCGCCATAGCCCGCCGGTAAGGGCAGCAGCTTGTAATACAACTCAGAATTCTGCTCGTGATTACCTAAGCTGGGGTAGAAGGGCATGGACGGAGCAAACAGCTTGATGATCGGGAAGAAGCTGTGCCAGCTACTCATCTGGCCGCCTTCGGCCACCAGGTCCCCAGTATGCAGTATTAGTCGGGGCAGGCAGGCCTTCATGGACAGCACTACCTTGCGGTGCGCGGCCGGCTGGCTGCGGGTGTCGCCGTAAGCACAGAAGCTCCATTCCTTCAGATTTAGCGGCGGGGTGCGAAAGCGATAGGGGCCGGAGGTCGCCACCTGACCTTGGGCACTGGCCTTGAGATAATATGTATATACCGTCGCTGGCTGCAGACCCTTCAGCAATACTCGGTGGGCCTGGGTCGGCCCGGCTTTGCCCAATGACTGCTTCCCAATCTGTACGTACCCGATGCTGGGTAGATTCGTGTACCAGCTTACCCGCGCTGAGTGCGGGGTCAAGTCGCCCAGGGTAGGGCCGAAGACGACCTGCACACCCGCCGTAGCCGGGCCAACTAGCATTAGTAGTAGAGTCAGCGATAGAAGCCAGGTTCGGCGGAACATAAACATTGCTCCTTTCGGCTAACTGTGCTTATCCTGCCCATTTATTAGACATACTTGTCGCCTAATTAGTTTTGGTCCTGGCCTATCGGCGAGGGTAATCGGGCCGGGGACGGCCCTCCCACAATAGTAATTAAGCGCGTAGCGCAGGTTCTTAACCTGCACCGTCTGGCGAGGCGAGGTTGGAGAACCTCGCCTACGCGATGAAGTTCTGGTCGGGGCAAGGATGCCCCTCCTACGGTAGCCTGCATTGTGGGAGCGGCGTCCTCGCCGCGCTTGCGCTGCCGAAGCAGCTTCAGCGCGCAGGCGCGACGGCGTCTTATTGCGTGCGCACCTCGCCGCCGATTTCCGCCAGGCGGCTATGGATCTGAGCCATGACCGCCTCAATGTCTTCGTCAGTCAGCGTGCGGTCGGGCGCGCGGAAGGTCAGATTGAAGGCCACCGAGCGGCGATCAGAGCCAATCCGCTGCGGGTCCGTATACCAATCAAAAGGCGCCACGCTTTCGAGGTCTTTGCCCCCCACTTCCTTAATCTCCTCGACCAGACGGGCTACACAGAATTCATCAGTATCGGGCACGATCACTGCTACGTCTCTCAGTACCGCCGGATACCTCGGCAGCGGCTGATATGCCTTGTGCAGAGAGGCCTGCTCCAGAATTATGTCCAGATTCAACTCGAAGACGTAAGCCTGATCGGACAAATCATAGTTCTCCTGCACAACCGGCGCTATCTCGCCGACTAAGCCGACGGTGGCGTCAGCGATGATCAACTCCGCGCATCTACCTGGATGAAAGCTGGAATGGGTGGTCCTGGTGAAATGAACCTCGGTGATGCCCAATTCCGCCAGCACCTGCTCCAGGAGGCCCTTGAGATAGTAGAAATCAACCTTCGCCTGCGGGGGCTGTAGATTCCACTGGGCGGTCAAAGTGCTGCCCATCATTATGCCAGCCACTGATTGCTGTTCACGGGGCAGAGCCGGTGGGGGCTGGGGGGTGAATAGGGTGCCAATCTCGTACAGGGCCACATCCGCGACCCGCTGGCGGGCATTGCGACTGGCAGCCTCCAGCAGGGCCGGCAACAGTATCGTGCACATCACGGTCTGCTCCTGAGTGAGCGGATTGGCCAAGGGCAGTTGGGTGCGCTCCGGTGCTTGCTGGGGCCAGTTAATTCGGTCTAAGTCGGCGGGATGCGTCATCGAGAAACTTAGGTTTTCATTTAATCCACACGCGCGCAGCAGCTCACCAACCCGCCGCCGCAGTTTCTGATCCCGGGTAAGTCGCCCGCTGCTGGTAAGGTGGCCGGGAATAGTCAAGGGAATGTTATCATAGCCGTGAACAATCGCTACCTCCTCGATGAGGTCCACCTCGCGCTGGATGTCGGCTCGGAAGGTAGGCACAGTTACCCTCAATTTAGCCTCTTGCTGCTCTACGGCAAAGCCCAGCCGACGTAGATACTCGGCCATTATCTGGGGCGGGATTTCGGTGCCCAGCAACGCATTACACCGTTCTGGGCGCATCGGCACTGTTTCGGGTTCAAAGTCTGTGACTTTCACATCCAGGGCCGCCTGGGTAATCTGGCCGCCGGCGGTTTGCATTATCAGCTCGGCCGCGCGGGCCAGAGCGGGTAAGGTGAGGTTGGGGTCTACGTACCGCTCGAAACGATAAGATGCCTCGGTGGATACCCCCAGCCGTAGCGAGGTCCTGCGAATAGTAGTGGGGTCAAAGTGAGCGGATTCCAGTAACACTGTGGTGGTGATCTCGCGCATCTGGGTATCGGCGCCGCCCATTACCCCCGCCAGGGCTACCGCGCCCATCGGATCGGCAATTACCAGGTCCTCAGGCCCCAGGGGTGGCCAACTGTCATCAAGCATCAGCAGCCGCTCATTGGCCTCGGCCTTGCGGATAATGATATGACCGTCCTTGATGAGCTGGAAGTCAAAAGCGTGCATGGGCTGGCCTAGCTCCCAGCACACGTAGTTGGTGGAATCCACCACGTTGTTAATTGAGCGGACGCCGGCGGCCTCCATCCGGTAGCGCAGCCAATCGGGTGAGGGCTTGACCTCAATGCCCTCAATGAGCAGGGCTGAATAACGCGGGCAGCCGACCTTGTCCACTATCTCCACCGTAAGCGGGCCTAATTGAGCTTTCTCGCGGTCTACTACGGGCTGGTCAATCTCCGGATAGCTAACCTGCGGAGGACTGAAGGTGCTCGCGGCAAGCGCCGCGGCGTGGCGGGCTACCCCTACCATGGACAACAAGTCACCCCGATTAGGAGTAACCGCGGTCATCAATATCTGATCGCTCTCGCCCCCGTCCTCAGCGGTCCACGGCTCGATCTCCTCCACCTCCACGCCGCCCATTGTCAGCAGATGGGCTAATTCCTCAGCCGACATTTCACTGCTCAGGTATTCCTTCAGCCATTTGTACGGTACGCGCATATTAGGCCTCCTTAACCCGCCGTGCGGCAACCCAAGAAGTTATTATCAGTAGCCCGCCCATTATCACAAACGGAATGCGTAGGCCTAGTTGTGAAGCCAACACACCGCCCAGCAGAGGGCCGATGGCGCCACCCAGCATTGAGACTGAGGACGTTAGACCGTAGGCCTTGCCATAACTATTGCGCGGAGCGATCTTGCCAATAATGGCATTAATAGTGGGCCCGGTGCCGCCCGCCGCCAGGCCGAATAAGGTTCTAATGCCTAGCAATTGGCCCACGCTCCGGGCCATTGCTTGCGGAATGCAAAAAATGCCGGACAATAGCGTGCATCCCACTAGCAGCTTCTTGTGGCCCACCTTGTCGCCCAGGCGGCCAATGACGGAGGCAGTAAGCGTAGCCGCCAGACCAGTGACTAACATTATCAGGCCGGTTGTTGAGGCGGGTTTGGCTTTCAGCACCATAAGCTTCTCGACAAAGAGCGGGAATATGGGTGCCACAATCGTCCCGCCGAGGTTAATCAGGAAAAAGACCCCCAGCATAGTCGGGAAGCCACTATTGGTGGCTACAGTGCGCAGACTTCCATTAGCCTTCTGCATTTCGGGGGTGGGCCGTGAGAACCTTTCTCGGGCCGCCCCTAATACCACACAGCCGCCCCCACGCACTAGGCCGCCGGCGATGTAGAAGGTGACGCGGTAGCCAAAGTTGTCGGCGGTCATCCCCCCCAGCCATGGGCCCAGCGACATTCCGGCAAAGACCGCGGTCTGCATCAGTCCCAGGCTATAACCCAATCTCCGGGAAGGGGTCATGCTGGAGACCAGTGCTACAGCGGCGGGGACTGTGCCTGTCACTGCCCCCTGCAGCAGGCGCAGGGCCAGGAGCTGGTAGATGTTACTGACCATACCCATCAAAACCAGCAATGCAGCGGCGCTGAACATCGCCCGCAAGACCATGAGCTTCCGACCGTACTTATCAGCAACCGATCCCCAAATGGGACTAGAAATCGCGGCCATCAGTCCCGGCGCGGTGGTCAGAATTCCGGCCCAGATGGGCACCAGCCGCTCATCAGTTACCCCTAATTCCCTGATATAAAAGGGGATAAAGGGGATTACAAACGCGAAGCCTACTATCGCTATGAGTTCGGCCACCCACATGGCGTACAGTGTCTGCTGCCAGCCGGGCTGGCCGTCAGGCTCGGGTTGCGGATGACCTTCTTGTGAGTGTCCATCAGATTGCGCTTTCATTTGTTAGTCAACTCGTACTTCTTCAGCTATTGTATGTGCTCTGATCGTTGCCGCATCTGTATCGTCATCGTAGGAGCGACATTCCTGTCGCGACTAGAAATTTTTGGCGTGATCACCAGGGGATAACCGTATTTGCCCGACTGGGATGAGCAGAGGAGAATAGCCAATCCTCGTATCTTTCCGCTAGCCCCCGGCGTTTTGGATTCTCAAGCATATACTGAAGCCTAGTTACAAAATCCGCCTTGTCTCGTATCGCGTGATCGTAAAACTGCCTCTGCCATAAGCTGCCCCGTCTACCTAACAAGCAATTGATCCGGCGAGCTGAATATCCCTTGAAAACCTTGATGACTTCGGACAATTCTGCGTCTCTGCATAGGGTAAACAAAATATGTACGTGATCGGGCATGACTACGTATCCGTGTAACTCTATCCTACCAGCTTTGCACAGCCATTGGAGCGCATCGATGACTACCTCAGCACAAGGCTTATTTGCTAGATATGACTCGCTCTGTGCCAGGCAAATCGTGACGAAATATGTTTGGCGTGGCAATGACCTTCGGCCACGGCGTAAAGCCCGATGACCGGGTTGAGCGGTATGCTCCAATTCTATATCTCTCCTGGTCGCGACAAGAATGTCGCTCCTACCGGTCCCAAGATTTCAGAACTGTTCTAAGAACCTCATATCTCCGCTGTAGAACAGGCGGATGTCATCAATGCCGTAGCGGAGCATAGCCAAGCGCTCCACGCCTACGCCAAAGGCCCAGCCAGTGTATCTCTCGGTGTCATAACCGACCATCGCTAGTACATTGGGGTCAACCATGCCGCTGCCCCCGACCTCCAGCCATCCGGTATTACTGCACACGCGGCAGCCCTGCCCGCCACAGATTATGCAGGTCAGCGCAATTTCGGCGCTGGGCTCAGTGAAAGGGAAGAAATCAGGCCGAAAGCGCATATGACAGTGGGGCCCGAACATCTCGTGGGCAAATACTTCCAGGGTGCCCTTCAGGTCGGCGAACGTGACGCCCTCGTCTACCAGCAGACCCTCTAATTGATAGAACGTGTGGCAATGAGTGGCATCCACCGTATCCCGGCGGAAGCAGCGCCCCGGGGCTACTATGCGCACCGGCGGTTCCTGCTGCTCCATCACCCGAATCTGCACGGGTGAGGTCTGGGAGCGCAGCAGCGCATCCTCACCGACATAGAAGGTCATCTGCTCGTCCATCGCCGGATGAAACTCGGGATAGTTAAGTGCCTCGAAGCTATAGTAGTAATTCTCCACCTCTGGCCCTTCCGCGACCGTAAAACCCAGGCCCAGGAATATCTCGATCATCTCATCCAAAGTGGCCATCAGGGGATGGGGCCGGCCCACCCGCGGCGCGCGGCCGGGCAATGTTACGTCCAGCGCTTGCGCCGCCTGTGCGGCCTGCGCCGCCGCGGCCTCCAATTCCTGTTGGCGTTGGGCGAAGAGGCGGTCAAGCTCCTGGGACACCCGGTTGGCCAGTTGGCCGACTACCGGCCGCTGCTCGGCGGGCAACTCCGCGAGGCCCTGCATAATTTGCCGCAGCTCACCGCGCCGCCCCAGGTGCTTCACCCGGACCTGCTCAAGCTGCTCTTCGTCGGCCGCCTGCTGTATTGCCTGGCGCGCCTCGTCGGCCAACGCCTTGAGTTTATCTTCCATCTGCATCACTTCCTGCAGCGTCTAGTATTTGGCGTTCAGCAACGGCCGCCTCACCCCTAGCCCCGCGCCGTCGCCATAGCGGCTTTGGCGCGTCGGCGACTCTCCGTCCCGGGGAGGGGAAGCAACAGCAAACTGCACCAGACGACGGGACGGTCAGGGCACCCTTCGGCAGGCTCAGGGCAGGCAGTTCGACAAGCTCACTATAAACGGGGTGCTCCTCCTACAGTAGGGGGCACTCCATTGCCGTCCGCCGTTCCCTGTCCCCTGCCCCCCTGTCTCCCATACTCCAAAAGCCCTCAACCCCGTCCCCGGGACGAAAGCGGAGGGCTTTCGT
>JAUWJN010000195.1 GCA_030607655.1 bacterium | reverse complement strand
CCTTGGCAAAGGCGGCTCCAAAGCGGGCATCAATCCCCATAACCTCGCCGGTGGATTTCATCTCCGGCCCCAGTATCGTGTCAATACCCGAGAACTTACTGAAGGGGAAGACCGGGCACTTCACGGCAGTATGCTCAATGTCCACCCCCTCAGTGAAGCCCAGCTCTTCCAGAGTCTTGCCCCCCATCACCCGCGCCGCCAATTTAGCCAGCGGAACGCCGATAGCCTTGCTGACGAACGGTATGGTCCGCGAGGCCCGGGGATTGACCTCTAACACATACAGGACCTCGTTGCGAATGGCATACTGAACATTCATCAGCCCCACCACATTAAGTTCGCCGGCCATGGCCTTGGTCTGCCGTTCTATTTCCTCCAGTTCATCCTCGGCCAGGCTAAAGGCCGGCAGCACGCAGGCCGAGTCGCCGGAGTGGATGCCGGCCTCTTCAATATGCTCCATAATCCCGCCGATCACACACCGCTCGCCATCGGCAATCGCATCTACATCTACTTCAATAGCATCTTCCAGGAACTTGTCAATTAGCACTGGATGTTCGGGAGAGGCTTCCACTGCCGCGCTCATATAGTGCTGGAGCTGCTCATCGTTGTAGACAATGCTCATCGCCCGCCCGCCCAGCACATACGAAGGCCGCACCACTATCGGATAGCCAATATCATTAGCCGTAGCCAGAGCGCCCTCTACCGAAGTAGCCGTGTCATTGGCTGGCTGAGTCAGGCCCAGCTTATTGAGCAGTTGTTTGAAGCTTTCGCGGTCTTCGGCACGCCGAATGCTCTCCGGAGTGGTGCCGATTATGGGCACTCCGTAGCGCTCGAGGTCTTCAGCGAGATTCAGGGGCGTCTGGCCGCCGAACTGCACAATAACTCCATCCGGCTGCTCTTTGTCACAGATATTCAGCACATCTTCCAGGGTCAGGGGCTCAAAATACAGCTTGTCGGAAGTATCATAGTCGGTACTGACGGTCTCCGGATTGCTATTGATTATTATGGTGTCGTAGCCATCCTCTTTCAGAGCAAAGGCCGCATGGACGCAACAATAGTCAACCTCAATGCCCTGACCGATGCGGTTAGGCCCACCGCCGAGGATGACGATATTGGGCTTGTCGCTGGGACGAAATTCATCCTCCCGTTCGTAGGTGAGGTAGAAGTAGGGCGTGTAGGCTTCAAACTCGGCGGCACAGGTATCCACCAGCTTGACCACCGGCTCAATGCCCTTTTCCTTGCGCACCCGGCGCACGGTATCTTCATCGCTTTTGGTCAAAGTAGCAATTTGCTGGTCAGAAAAGCCGGCCTGCTTGAGCCGCCGCAAGTGGTCATCATCAATACTATCCAGGCCGCCGCTTTGTCGCATCTGAACCAGTTCGTCCTGTTGATAGACAATCTGCTGCATCTGGTGGAGGAACCAAGGATCAATCTTAGTGATCTGGTAAAGTTCGTCAACACTCACCCCCGCTCGCAGCGCACTGCGCAACTGGAAGAGCCGGTCGGGATGGGGCGTCTGAAGAATTTCCTCAAGTTCAGCCCGGGGGAGCTCATCATAGTGGGTGCCTTTCCCGTCGCCGCCCAATCCAAAGCGGCCTATCTCCAGCGAGCGAATTCCTTTTTGCAGCGATTCGCGGAAGGTCCGGCCAATGGACATCGCTTCGCCCACCGATTTCATCTGGGTCATAAGCTCCGGGTCGGCACCAGGAAATTTCTCGAACGCCCACCGGGGAATTTTGGTCACCACATAATCTATGGTTGGCTCGAAGCACGTCGGGGTCTCCCGCGTGATGTCGTTACGCAACTCATCAAGGGTATAACCCACCGCCAACTTGGCTGCAATCTTGGCGATGGGGAAGCCGGTCGCCTTGGAAGCCAGTGCCGACGAGCGGCTTACGCGAGGATTCATCTCGATAACGATCATCCGCCCATCATCCGGGTCGACCGCGAACTGGATATTGCTGCCCCCGGTATCCACGCCGATCTCACGGATGACGCGGATGGCCAGGTTGCGCATCAGTTGGTACTCCTGGTCGGTCAGCGTCTGCGCCGGGGCGACCGTGATTGAGTCGCCGGTGTGTATCCCCATAGGATCAAAGTTTTCAATGGAGCAGACAATTACTACGTTATCCTTCCCATCCCGCATTACTTCCAGTTCGAATTCCTTCCAGCCAATAACTGACTCTTCTACCAAGATCTCGTTCATCGGGCTGGCATCCAGCCCGCGAGCGGCAGCTAGGTGCAACTCCTCCATATTATAGGCAGTTCCGCCGCCGGTGCCTCCCAGCGTCGCCGATGGGCGAATGATCAGCGGAAAGCCAATCTTCTCGGCAATCTGCCCGACATCACGCACGTTACTGGCAAATGCGCTCTGGGGCAGGTCCAGACCCGCGGCCAGCATGGCATCCTTGAATAGCTCGCGGTCTTCGGCTTTCTTGATCGCCTTGCGGGTGGCCCCGATGAGTTCGACATTGTGCCGCGACAGGATGCCCGATTCCGCCAGTTCCAACGCCAGGTTCAGTCCGGTCTGGCCTCCTAAAGTGGGCAGCAAGGCCTCCGGTTTCTCCTCAGCGATTATTCGGGCCACAGTTTCGGCATTCAGAGGCTCAATGTAGGTGCGATCGGCCATCTCCGGGTCCGTCATTATCGTCGCGGGGTTGGAGTTTACCAGGATTACAGTGTAGCCTTCCTCGCGCAGGGCCTTGCAGGCCTGGGCCCCCGAGTAGTCAAATTCGCAGGCCTGGCCAATGACTATCGGCCCGGAGCCGATTATCAGTATCTTTTCTAGGTCAGTTCGCTTGGGCATCAGTTATCCTTAGTTGAGTCATGATATCTGGCTGGTGCACAAAAATGGTGCCCGCCCGCTGACGGCCACCATTACTTGCAGTGACAGCGTACCGCTCTCATCACCTCTCTTCAAGTCGTTCATCCAGGCAATTCGTCATAAGTCTGCATAGTCCTTCCTGCTTATAGATCAATAATTGTTACCAAAATCAGATCGGCGCTTCGCCGGCAAGCTGCTCGGCCTGCTCGTAAATTCCCAGCAGCCGTTGCGTAACGTGGTCAACATCAAACTGCTTCACCCACTCCTGGGCCCGGTGGCCTATCTCCGCGCGTCGGGCTGGATCTTGTGCCAGCCCCAGTACCACCTCCGCCAGACCACTGGCCCCGGCCTCCTCGTCAGCCAGCAGCCCATTGATGCCGTCTTCTATCATATCTTCAGCGCCCGGCGCTTTCATAGCTACCACCGGCGTACCGGCCGCCATCGCCTCCGTATAGGCCAGCGGCTGAGTCTCACTGAGACTGGTGGTCACAAACAAGTCAAGTGCCGCCTGGAAGTCGGGAATTTCGGTGTGGGCTACCGCCCCGGCAAAGAACACCCGCTCCGCGATACCCATATTGGCCGCCATCTGCTGCATAGCTTCCTTCTTCGGCCCTTCGCCGACTACCAGGAAGGCGGTATGGGGTTCTCTGCGGAGCACCTGGCTCACCGCCGCCATCAGCAGCCCCAGATTCTTCTCCGGTGAGAGCCGTCCTACGAATCCCAGCAAGACTGTCTCATCATTCACACCATAGCGCCGGCGCACTGTCCGCCGGTTACCACCAGCAAAGGTGGCTATGGCGGTGGGATTGGGCAGTATTTCGATGGGGGTGGTGACGCCTTGCTCCTGTAGCCGCTGGCGGGTTGAATCCACCGCGGTAGTAACCACTTGACATTTATTGCAATACGAAGTCACCCGCACCCGCAGGTACATCTCGACCAGGGCCTCCGGCAGCGGCACCATATTAGCAAACAATTCATATTCGGTATGCACGGTGGTAACCAGGGGCACATCGGCCCAGCGGGCATACCAGGCTCCCCAGGCTCCCACCCAGACGGGGTGCTGCGTATGAATAACATCAAAGTCCAGGCGGCGCAGAGCCTTGACCACGGACCGAGAATAGGGAAAGGCAATGGAATAGTCCATGTCTAGGGGCACCGGGAGCGCCGGGAACCGGTAGACATTGTCCGGGTCGGCGCGGCGTTCATAGTCACCGGGGCAAGGCGCAAATACCACTACATCGTGCCCGCGGTCCATCAGTCCTTGGCGATAGGCAGCGACACAGTTCGCGACCCCATTGACGGCGGGCGGATAGGTGTTAGTGAATATCCCAATGCGCATCGGTCACCTACGAGTGATGGCGGCTTTCTCCAACAGAATGCCCTTTAGTCGCGGGTTAGTAAACAGCGTTAGTAGCAGGTCATCGGCAGCCTGCGGGGTAGCCCCAAAAATGGGGGCTAGCCGGCTAACTAGCTCCTTCTGGGCGGGGCGGTATTGCGCAGCCGGCATATTCCTGGCAGTAGTGAAAATGTTGAGCAGGGCCTCAACATCCAAGCCTAGATCGGGAGCCGCTAAGGCTTCGGCATTAGCGGGCCCTTCCTCTTGAAATTCCCCTTCGGGCAGCTCCCTGAGCCAGGCCAATATATTTCGGGCTTCCACTTTAGCTTCATCTGCACCGGCGATGATCTCTAGCTGCGAATCGGTCAGCACCTCACGCAGGCCAGGGATTGTCTGACGGAGGGCGCTTGAGCGGTTAACCTGAAGCTGCTCCGCCTCTTGTTGGCACCGCTGGAGGTCAGCCTGTAATGGTTCAGAACCAGGCTGGTCTTTGATTAGCAGGGCTCGCTGCTGCGCTAAGAACGGCTGAAGCTCGCGCTGTAAGCCTTCGTGGCGCTGGTCATATTGAGCACAGGTGCCTTCCATGCGGGTGACAATCTTTATCAGTCTATCAAGCTGCTCGCTATTCAACTCCAGGCGATTGATCGTATCCAACAGCTCGATGTCAGCAAGTAAGTTATCTACCGAAATCGGTTGGCTTTCTGGGGGGGATGGGCTCGGCGGTGAGGGCCGCCGACACGAGGCGCCCACGCCGATCAACGTGCCCAGGATAACAACTACTGCCACTAATCGCGGCCAGGATGCCGCGCCCACCGCCGGGTTGGTTATCATCTTGGTTACCTTTACTGTCTGGCAGAGATTCACCGGCACTAGCGGTTGAAGGCCTCCACGGCCATAGCCAGGAATTCCTGATTAGTCTTGGTCTTACGCAAGCCCGCGAGCAGCGTCTCCGTAGCCTCAATTGTGTCCATAGCGTGCAGGACCTTACGCAACTGGAAGATACTTTGCATCTCTTCGTCACTGAACAGAAGCTCCTGGTGTCGAGTGGAGGAACGGGATACATCAATAGCCGGGAACATACCGCGGTCCGCCAGCTCGCGCGACAGT
>JAUWJN010000206.1 GCA_030607655.1 bacterium | reverse complement strand
GTGCGCTCGGGGGCCAAGTTTAGCATGCCGGGGATGATGGATACTGTACTGAACCTGGGAATGAACGAGGAAGTGGCCCAGGGGATGGTCGCCCTGACCGGCGATGAACGGTTCGTCTGGGATGCGTATCGGCGTCTGATAATGATGTTCGGTGACGTAGTCAGAGGCGTTGCTCGCAAGCACTTTGAGGAATGCTTCAATAAAGTCAAGGAGAAGGAGGGCGTGAGCGAGGACGTGGAGGTGTCGGTTGTGGGCCTCAAGGAAGTGGTGGCGATGGAGAAAGCGCTGTATAAGGAGCATTTGGGCGAGGACTTCCCCACCGATCCTATGACGCAATTGTTCGCGGCTACCGAGGCGGTGTTCAAGTCGTGGAATAATGACCGGGCCATCGCCTACCGCGAGCTTAACAAGATTCCTCACGCCCTGGGCACGGCGGTCAACGTGCAGACCATGGTATTCGGCAATCTGGGCGAAGACAGCGGCACGGGCGTAGCCTTCACCCGTGACCCGGCCACGGGCGAGAAGACAGTGTACGGCGATTACCTATTCAATGCCCAGGGCGAAGACGTGGTCGCCGGCACCCGCACGCCGGTGCCCCTCGCGGAGCTGGGAAAGGAAATGCCGGAGATCTACCAGGAATTCCTGGGCATCTGCGAGAAGCTGGAGGAGTTCTATCACGACATGGAGGACGTGGAATTCACCGTCGAGCAGGGCAAGCTGTGGATGCTGCAGACCCGCGACGGTAAGCGCACCGCCAGCGCCGCCATCAAGATAGCGGTAGATATGGTTGAGGAGGGCCTGATCAGCAAAGAAGAGGCGGTAATGATGGTGGACCCCGACCAGCTTGACCAGCTTCTGCACCGGCAGTTTGACCCCGGGGCTAAGCCAGCGGCGGTAGCTATCGGCGTGGCCGCCTCGCCGGGTGCTGCGGCGGGGCAGGTAGTGTTTAGCTCCGAGGAGGCCACGGCGGAGGCTGAAAGCGGCCAGCGCGTGCTGCTGGTGCGTCACGAGACTTCGCCGGAGGATATTCGGGGCATGGCCGCCGCGCAGGGCATCCTGACGGTATTCGGCGGCAAGACCTCCCACGCGGCGGTCGTGGGCCGGCAGATGGGCAAGCCCTGTGTGGTCGGCTGCGGCGCCGTCGAGCTGGATTATGACGAGAAGCAGTTCAGCGTTAATGGGCAAGTCGTAAAAGAAGGGGATTTCGTCTCCATTGACGGGACCACTGGGGAGGTTATGATTGGCGACGTAGCCACTATTGACTCCAACATAATCCAGGTGCTGCGCGGCGCGATGGCCCCGGAGGAGTCTGAAGAGTATCAATACTTTGCTGAGTTTATGCCCTGGGCGGACGAGGTGCGCACGCTGGAGGTACGGACGAATGCCGATACGCCGGAAGATTCGGAGCTGGCGCGCATGCTGGGCGCCACCGGTATCGGCCTGACCCGCACCGAGCATATGTTCTTTGGCGAGGAGCGGCTGCTTAACTTCCAGAAGATGATTCTGTCGGATTCCGCGCAGGCTATGACTGAGGCGGCCAATGCCCTGCTGCCCTATCAGCGGGAGGACTTCTACGGAATTCTGAAGGCGATGGATAACCTGCCCGTAATCATCCGGCTGCTGGACCCGCCGCTGCACGAGTTCCTGCCCAAGGATGACGAGGATATTGCCGCAGCTGCCGAAGTCAGCGGCAAGACGCCGGACGAGATTGCGGACATTACCGCCAATCTGCACGAGATGAACCCGATGTTGGGCCATCGGGGCTGCCGCCTGGGGATTACCTTCCCTATGGTCTACAAGATGCAGGTGCAGGCCATTTTTGAGGCCGCCTGCCAACTAAAGGCGGAAGGCCACAACCCGATACCGGAGGTGATGATCCCGCTGGTGGGCATCGTCGGTGAGCTAGCCATCACCCGGGAGTATACTGAAGAGGTGGCGAAGCAGGTGCTGAGTAAAGCGGGTGTGGAACTCGAGTACATGATTGGGACGATGATAGAAATCCCGCGGGCCTGCCTGGTGGCCGATGAGGTGGCGGAGTTGGCCGACTTCTTCAGCTTCGGCACTAACGATCTCACCCAGATGGCCTTCGGCTTCAGCCGCGACGACGTAGAGGGCAAGTTCATCCCGGCCTACATTGCCCAGCGCATCGTGGATGTCAGCCCCTTTGAGTCTATTGACCGGGATGGGGTTGGTGCACTGATGCGGATGGGCGTGGAGAAGGGCCGGGCTACGAATCCGCAGTTGGAGATTGGTATCTGCGGCGAGCACGGCGGCGAGCCGGCCTCGGTGGAGTTCTGTCACGAAATAGGCCTGGACTATGTGAGTTGCGCGCCACTGCGGGTGCCTATCGCCCGCCTGGCCGCCGCCCAGGCGCAGATAAATAATCCCCGTTAACACACGGGGCGGGGCAAGTTGGTAGGGGCTACTGTCGAGGCAGCAGCCTGAACATAGAGGTCAAAGGGGAAAGGCAATGACAACAATAGAATCAGTATGGGCCAGAGAAATCCTGGACTCGCGGGGCAATCCCACGGTGGAGGTGGAAGTGGAATTGCTAGGTGGGGCTGTCGGGTGGGCCGCCGTGCCTTCCGGGGCCTCTACGGGTGAGCGGGAAGCCCTGGAGTTGCGGGATGGTGACGGCGAGCGCTATGGCGGCAAGGGGGTATTGCAGGCGGTCGCTAATGTCAATGACATAATCGCGCCGGAGGTAGTAGGCTGGGACGCTATCGAGCAAGTGGCCATTGATCGGCTAATGTGTGAGTTGGATGGCACGCCCACCAAGAGCAAGCTGGGCGCTAATGCCATCCTCGGTGTATCCCTGGCCGTTTGTAAGGCAGCGGCGACTGCTTTAGAGCTCCCGCTGTATCAGTATATCGGGGGCGTGAAGGCTACGGTCCTGCCGGTGCCGATGATGAACATCCTCAACGGCGGCCAGCACGCGGACAACAATGTGGACCTCCAGGAGTTTATGGTTATGCCGGTGGGTGCCGACTGCTTTGCTGACGCGCTGCAGATGGGGGTTGAAGTCTTCCATGCTCTGAAGAAAGTGCTCAAAGAGCGGGGGCTGAACACGGCAGTCGGCGACGAGGGCGGCTTTGCCCCGGACCTCGGCTCCAATGAGGAGGCGCTCGCCAGCATCGCGGAAGCGGTGCAGGCGGCAGGCTATCAATTGGGTGATGATATCCGTATAGCCCTGGACCCAGCGGCCAGCTCATTCTTTGATGCCGACAGTGGCAAGTATGTGCTGGCCGGGGAAGGACGCCAGCTTACCTCGGGGGAGATGATTGATTACTACGAGGACCTATGCAACCGGTATCCCATCATCTCTATTGAGGACGGTCTGGATGAGAATGACTGGGAGAGTTGGCCGCAGCTCCTGGCGCGTTTGGGAGACAGGGTGCAGATAGTGGGCGATGACCTGACGGTAACCAACACCGAGATCCTGGCCCGGGCCATCGAGGAGCAAGCCATCAACTCGATACTTATCAAGCTCAACCAGATTGGCACGCTCACCGAAACGCTGGAAGCCATCCAGATGGCCCAGCGGGCCGGGATGACGGCGGTAGTGTCCCATCGCAGCGGCGAGACTGATGACACTACTATCGCTGACCTGGCGGTGGCGACCAACGCCGGCCAGATAAAAACCGGAGCGCCCTCGCGGATTGACCGCGTAGCCAAGTACAATCAACTGCTGCGCATAGAAGAACAACTGGCTGACGCCGGGGAGTACCAGGGAATGGATGTCTTCTGCAATCTGGCGTAGAAGGACACCCGCCGCCGCGTTCCAGTTGACATATTCGGCGCAAGACGGTAGCATACTAATAAGCGTGGCTCGCAAACAGTACGTACTACAGCTTGGATCACAGCAAGAAAGGCAGACTACACCCTCAGGGTCCGCGCGCGGGTCCTCATCAGGGCTGCTGCTAAAGCGGTGGCGCCCTAGCGGCAAGGTGATATTGTTGGTCGCCCTGGTAGCGTTAGGGCTGGCTACCCAGGGGCAGATATTCACGGCAGTGATACGGGGAGTATATCTGGCGGCGGAGCTAGTGCAGCTTCGCCAGACCCACCAGCAACTGGCCAGCGATAATAAGACGCTCAGCGACACCGCTAGCTATCTGGAAACTGCGGAGGGCCGCAAGCTGGCAGCGCGCAGTGAGCTAGACGCCCTGGAGCCGGGAGAACGGGTCATAATCATCCACGAGGAGCCCGGCCCGCCGCCCCGCCCACCGAGGCTCCCCCACCGGGTACAGGTATGGCTGGCGCAGAGACGCCAGGGCGGGAGCCACTCGGTGCACCAAGCCATAGCAATCATCAAATACTGGCTGGGTGTCGGTCAGACCGGGGTGGCTGATACGCCAGATTCTCAGACGGAGAGCGAAAGCCCAGCGCAGAGCTAGGGCGACTGGGGGAGAGAATAGGAGCCGCTGTTGGGGTCGTAATGTGGACACGGATACGGTGCTTACTACCGGGCCGACTCCGTTGCGAGGACACCGGGTAGCATCCTCGGCTGTATACCCACCTGCTGGAGTCAGTCTTCGTCTTCAGTGTCGCCACTGCGATTGTTGGTCTGGAGGGGAGGTATTGGTGACCGTACCGAGGCATCTTCCTCTTCGCCAGCCCGAGAGCCATAGGTGTAATAATAGTAGTAGTAATAGTAATAATAGTAGTCACCGGCCGTCACCTTAAGCTTATTAAGTATCGCGCCCAGAATGTTACCCCGGGCATTGGTGATTAGCCGCACCATTTCGTTAAAGGCATCGCGGGTGACCTGCCCAGCCTCAGCCACCAATATAGTCCGCTCAATCCTTGCGGACAGAACGATAGCATCAGTTAGCATAATGCAGGGCGGGGAGTCGTAGATAATAATATCGGCCTGCTGGCTGACCTGATTGATGAAGGCTCGCATCGCCGCTGAGTCAAGTAGTTCCGCCGGGTTGGGGGGGAG
>JAUWJN010000201.1 GCA_030607655.1 bacterium | reverse complement strand
TGCTCCAACTTATCAGTAGCCCAGTCAAAAGCAGATACTACTACCACCGGCACCAAATCCTGGTTGCGCAGGGGTAGGATATAATCGGTAGCCACTTCTCGCAGACGTTGGGCGCGAGCAGTGTTCCGCCACCGCTCCAGTAGCCGATAGATATCATTGACCTTCGGGGCATTATGACATTCTTGCAGTAGCCGCTCCTCATTCGGTCCGAACCGCTGCTGGCCTTGTAAAGTGCGCCCGCCGAACTTCAAAATTGGTATCTCTCGCGTCACTGTTGATCTCCTGGGGTCCCATCTCAACGGGATGTTAAACCATCTAATATATTGATTATACCGACTTGGGTCCTATTGTCAACTACTTGGGCACTGGTATTAGTATTGTTACTGGTCTGATAGCAATCTGACCAAGTTCACTATCCACCCGACCAGAATCACCGCCAGCATCGTTCTGCCCCCCGGCTGGGAGAATAGCCACTGAGGCAGAGGGCGGTGATTACGTATCAACCCTACCACGCCGGCCGCCAGTATACCCCAGGTAGCCAAGTAGCCCACCGGCCCCAAGATGTGAGCCTGCCAGGCCTGCTGCACCGCACCCTCAGCCATAAACCCAAACGAAGTGGTCAGCCCACAAAAAGGACAGGGCAGACCAGTTAGTATCTTGAAGAGACACGGCAGTAGGAACAGATGTTCGTGGGTGCCATAGCCCGTAGGTTCGGGAGTCAGCGCCCAGGCCACTAGCAGCACTGCCGTCCCTCCTATCATGGCACTAGCGGATTCGCGGCGTGGCTCGGTCCACCAGCCCCGCGTTGGCGGCCTGTACTCAGTTACACTTGCGATGGGCTGGTGCACAGTCATAACTCCATGCTCGGTAACACTATACCCATTCGATCTACTTCCACACGCAGATCAGGTGATGCCAAGGCTCACCGAGCAGCGGGGGGGCAAATACAAGCTGATACGGTGAGCCACAACAGCGAACTATGGTGCCGGGGGCGGGACTCGAACCCGCACGAGCTGTTAAGCCCCTAGGATTTTAAGTCCCATGCGTCTGCCAATTCCGCCACCCCGGCACTGGCCTGATATTATCATATTTATGCTTTGCTGTCCATAAGCTGGCGAGCGGCCCGCAGGTCATACCGGACGATATTCTCGGGATTCGTAGTGTCGGGTGACTCCAAATGTACATACATTTCCCCGTCTATCAAGCATTCGATTGAGGCCCACCTACAGTCACTCTGCTTTTCTAGCAAAGCGAACACCGTCGCAAAATCTATCTCCCCCAGGCCTAACGGATGCCAGGTCCAGTCGCCACCAGCAAGTCGTTTGCCATCCTTCACGTGAAGTAGAGCAGTGCGCCCGCCCAGGACCTCCACGGCTTCCAGCGGGTCATCGCCATTGATGTACAAATTGCAGATATCAAGCGTCAAGTATACATCCTCAGAGTCCGCCTCCTGGAGGAAACGAGCCGCGCCCGCGATGGTGTTAGTAATCATATTCAGATAAGTCTCGCAGGTCAGCTTCACTCCATACTCAGCGGCGAGGCAGCCACACTGCCGTGCGGCCAGCCCTGCCTGGCGAAAGTCATCGTCAGTCGCGCTCTGGGATGGCGGTGGCGCCGGCGCAGTCTTGATAACTTCGGCGCCGAGACCGGCCGCGACCTCCAGGACCGCCTCCCAGTAATCAGGGTCGGCGGCGAGTTGAGCGACGGTCCGCGGTGGTGTGAGCACTGCAATCTGGATCCCCAGTCTCCCAGCCAGTCCCTTAATCTCATCAATATTAGGCTGCAGCTTCTCCAGAGTCGTGTGCGGCTCGCATATCATCAGCTCAATGCCATCATAGCCAGTCTCGGCGGCCACGCGCAGCGAATCCGCCCAGTCCCAGTCCCGACATACTTGAGTGCTCAAGGCAATCTTCATTAGGGCTTCTCCTTTGTATCCCTCTTACGGGGTTCTGCTAAAAGACTGAACTGGGCCAGCCTCACAGCCCTCGCTACGTGCGGGCTGTTCGACAGGCCCCTCCAGACTGAGCCGTTCGGAGGGGCCGCGTCGAGCATGGCGAGGCCGGCCTGCCTCTCCCTGCGAGGTTACGGACCTTATTGGACACGACGCTAGGGAACGATCGCGATCTTCGCACATTCCTCCGGGTGGTTGATCAGCAGGTCAAAGGCCCGCTCCGCCTCCTCCAATGGTATAACATGAGAGACATAATCCTGCGGCTTAATCTGCCCGCTCTCCATCAGCTCAATAGTCTTGCGCAAGAAAGCAGGCGTCTCGTGGCGCTGCTCCGCAGCCATCACCAAGGTCAGCGAGCGACCCTCCCACATAGCCAGGTTAAGCTCCACGGGCTGGAGGTGAGTGCCAAACAGGATGATTATGCCGCCTGGCTTGACGGCCTGCTCAGCCTGCCGGAAGGCTGGCTCGTGGCCTACACACTCGATTACGTCATCAAAAGTGATATTGAAGGCTCCCAAATCCTCCAACACTGTCTCGGTAGCGACCAACGTGTGGTCGGCTCCCACTGTGACCGCTCGCTCCAATCGCTCGGCGTAGAGATCTGTCGCGACCACCGGACCCGCACCCAGGGCTTTTGCTAGTCCAATGGATACTAGGCCGGCGGGCCCGGCACCAATCACCAGCACATTGTCCCCCTCCTTCATCCCCTTGGTAATTCCACTGATGCCAATTGGCATAAGCTGTCCGATAATCCCGTACTCAAACGGGATATCATCCGGCAACTGAATGGCCTGTGATGCCGGTGTCTTGCAGTACTCGGCATAGCCAGCCAAAGTTATCCGCAGCAGCACCCGGTCACCGATGTCAACATTGGTAACTTCACTTCCTCTATCTGTCACTGTCCCCGTCACCTCATGGCCGAAGAGAAATGGAGGCTCCTGACCACACCAGTTCAGTATTCCCTTATAGATTTTGACATCGGTGCCACACGTCCCGCAGGCAGCAACCTTGACCAGAATCTCATCGGCCTCTATGGTTGGAACGTCGGCCTCCTGAACTTCTATATGGCCAGGTTCTACCAACACTAATGCGCGCATTTTCTCCACTGGTTGTCACCTCGTTTGGGGATGATGAGTGGTTACGATGACACTTGAGGGTTAAAGTCTAATCAACAGACTGGAAGTTGTCAATCACCAGTCGTCAACTGGTTAAGCAGCTCGCGCAGGTAGGGGCGCAGATCAGGCTCAATGTAATCGAAGTTTACACCCCGGTCAGTAATCTCCCAGAACTCCGGCTCACTGACGCCCAGTAGCTCCTTGCCCAGTCGCGCCAGCACCGTCGGCTCAACCTGGTGCAGGGCCTGCCGGAGCTGCTCATACAACGAGCCCGCCTCCTCCGACAGGTAGAAGGCACCCAACGCCAGCCACATCTTGTATACTCCGGCCAACGGTCGCTGGAACCCCTTACTCTGCAGAAGCTCGGCTAGCGATAGCAGAATCGCCAGAAGGTCAGCGGCCCGTCGGCAGTCCTGGCGGTAGGCCACCTGGTTGAGCACCTTCAAATCATAGGCCACAGTCTCGGCGATGAACGTCAGGCCCTGCCTCTCGGCTGCCCGGGCATAGTAACAGAAATGATGACTAATACGCAGCGCCAGTTCCGGCCACGGACTTACAAACCCCTCGGCTAGCAGCCGATACTGGTCCAGCACATTATAGATAACGTGCTTTTCCTCAGCATTTATCGCTTCGCGTAAGGAGGTGTTGAAGTACTTTACCACTAACTCTATCACCGTTTCGTCGCCGCTGCGCAGGGCCTGCTCCCCGATGTGCCTGGTACTTACCGCCACCGCAGTTGCCACCTCCACAAAGCCTGCCAGAGCTGAGCAGAATATGCTCTGCAGCTCACGCAGCACCTTGACCTCCACCCAGCTACGGTCCTGCTCGATCCGGCTGACATATTCCTGAGAGAGGCCTAAGAAAATGCCCTTCTCCACCCGGAACCACGGCCCCGGTCGCGGGGATTTATCCTCCAGATAGCTTTGGGCGATATCCCGCAGAGCCCAGACGCTGCCCAGGGCCACGCTGCTATCGTTGATGCGCAACGAGCCCTGGGCAATGTCGGTAATCTGCTCCAGACTCTGGCTGAAGCGTAGCTTGACCTTCTGACCGGAACTGCTCCGGCCCGAGCCCTGCTTCAGACAGCCCAAGGCCCGCGATTCTATCTTGCTGATAATGTTGTTAGGCTCCATAAAATCAAGCACGAAGAACAGATACGGAATCAATGACACCAAACATACCGTCATCAGCACCAGGCACACTAAGATGCCCGTGCACGGCGCAAACTCCGGCTTTATGGTATGGACCACGTAGAAGCAATAAATGATGGTGAATATGAACACCGCCAGCAGTAACAGATTGACCTTGGCCTCAATAAACAGGTCAATCAGCTTGGGCGTGTAACGGTTAGCGGTAAGCTGAACTACGATCAGGACCAGAGTTATGGTGATGGCCACCAGGGTGGCCAGTGTCCCAGCAATGGCCGTGAGGATGTAGCGCGCGGTGGCCGGGTCAGCCTCCAGTATAGACTTCGCATACTCCCGTGGGGCCTGCTGCCGCGCCAGGTCAAGAGTGTGTATCACCAAGAACAAAGCCACCACTGCCACCACGATCAAAAGCGGCGCGGCCCTCGCTATCCGTTGAATCCGCGGTGATATCCCTTTCATGGTTAACCCCTGCCTGTGCAAATAAAAATGCGGCGATGCTGGAGCAGTTCGCCGCAAATCACAGGATTACCTGCTTTGAGTATAACGACAGCCATAAAAGCAGATTTAACGGCAGGCGCAACGACAGGAGCAACGACACACACACCACTACTGCTATTCCTGGAGAAGGTCACTGGGGGGTATTAGGCCGGCAAAGACTGGAGGCGGCGGCCGGAGTCGAACCGGCGAATAGCGGTTTTGCAGACCGCTGCATAAACCACTTGGCTCCCCCGCCTCCGAGGAGCGTCAGGGGGGGGCCGATGGGACCCGACCCGCCCCTAACTTAGGAGCGTAAGAGGAGATTCGAACTCCCGACCTTC
>JAUWJN010000237.1 GCA_030607655.1 bacterium | reverse complement strand
TGTGCTGCTGAATGTAAGGATGACGGTGCAAACCCAGTTCGCGACGCTCAGCCATACCCACATCGCGAAACAAGCCCTCGGCGTCCAGGGCGAGAGCGCGGGTATACAGTTCAGTATAGTCAGAGATGTTGGTAATCTGAAGCTTCTGATGGTGAAATACTACATAAGCTAGTTGAGGTGCATAAGGAGTTTCATCAAACTGGGCATCAGCGGCGCGGAGAATCATATCGCGAGCCATCCTGCGCGCCGGTGCCGTTATGGGGCTGCTGCACCACTCAAAGATGTAATTTTGACTAAAGTAAGTGGCCACTCTTCTCGCCGACGACTGCAAACTACTATCTGTGGCCAGCGCCAAAGTCAACATCATCCGCAAAAAGCGGCGCTGGATGGGGGAATGTCGCGGCATTAGGAGGTACTTGCGGCTGCAGATGAGTTTGTCATAAGTGCGCTGCACTGCGCGGCGGACAGGCTCAGTGATTTGCAGCTTACGAGCTTGCTCCTGTGTCCACGCTTCGATATTGTTCATCCGTTGCTCTAAGTCTCTGATAACCCGTTCATTGTGTATTTGTACGGCAGTGGTCTGCTCCATCAGATGTTCCCTTCGCATGAACCTAAGTTGCCTTGTTACTTGCTGCCTGGATGTCGGCCAACTCTTCTTCGCTTACACTACGAGTGAATTTGCATTTGGGATAAGCCGAACAGCCCAGGAACGGGCCGCGCCGGCTGTGGCGTAGTACCAGTTTCTGTCCGCAATCCGGGCACTCGATATCAGTACTAATTGGTTCCTGCCGCGGCCCGGCGCCCTTCGCCCCTTCCAGCGGTCGGGTGTAACGGCATTTAGGATAGCCGCTGCAGCCGATAAAGGGCCGCCCGCCCCGGCCAGCGCGCTTCACCAACTGTTGGCCGCACTCCGGGCAGTTCTCGTCAATCAGCTCAGGAGCCTGCTTCTGCTCCAGCGCATCCCCCAGCAGGTCTCGAGTATACGTGCAATCCGGATAACCGCTACAGCCAATGAACTGCCGGCCGCGCCGGCCGGTGCGCTTAACCAACTCCGCGCCGCACTCGGGACACTTTTCACCTGTCGTCTCCGCGGGCTGCTTTTTCCCGAGGACGTCCTCCAACAGGTCTCGCTTGTAGGTGCAATCTGGATAGTTCTCGCAGCCGGCAAACTTGCCATAGGCTGAGTATCTTTCGTATAACTGCCCACCACACTCGGGGCATACCTCACCCTCCAAGAGCTTAGGGCCGACCTCAGCCGCCTGCTGGAGGCTAGCCTCAAAGTCTGGATAAAATGTGCGCAGTACATCCACCCACTCCCGCTCGCCACGCTCCACCGTATCCAAATCCTCCTCCACACGGGCCGTGAATTCCACATCCATAATGTTAGGGAATCGTTCCACTAGGTAATCATTGACTGTAAGCCCCAATGCCGTAGGCAGGAAGGCACGCTTCTGCATCCGCACGTAGCGACGCTGGCGCAGGGTCTCAATGATCGGGGCGTAAGTGCTGGGTCGGCCGATACCATTTTCCTCTAGTGTCTGCACCAGAGTACCCTCATTATATCGAGGCGGCGGCTGAGTAAAGTGTTGCTGGGGGTCAAGGTCAACCAATTGTAACTCCTGGCCGACCTCTAAGACTGGCAGTTGCCCCTCCTCTTTGTCTTTCTTATCGGGAAGCACCCGTAGAAATCCTGGGAACTTGACCGCTGATGTAGAAGCTCGTAGCCCGTACGGGCCGGCGCTGATGTCCACAGCATATTGATCATAGACCGCCGGCGTCATCTGGCTGGCTACGAATCGCTGCCAGATAAGCTCATACAGCGCGGCCTGGTCCTTGTCCAGAAGCTCTTTCATTTTATCAGGCTCACGGAATACTGAGGTGGGCCGGATGCACTCGTGCGCTTCTTGGGCCCTCTTCGCCTTCTTACCGCTAACTCCCTTACCCACATATTCGTCGCCGAACTGCTCGCGGATATACTTACGGGTCTGGTTCTGAGCTGGTTTGGCTACCCGCGTGGAGTCGGTGCGCATATAAGTAATCAGCCCCACAGTGCCCTCGGCGGTCTCAACACCCTCGTAGAGTTGCTGGGCTATCTGCATAGTCTTGCGCGCCGAGAAGTACAGGTCCGTAGCCGCCTGGCGCTGCAGCGTAGAAGTGATAAATGGTGGCTGAGCATTCCGCCGCCGAGTCTTGTGCTCAACTTCTGCTACAAGGAACCGCTGTCGCCGCAGGTCGCCAACTGCCGCCTGGACCTGCTCTTCGTTGCCTAGCTCAACTTCCTCGTCGTCCTTGGTCTTGAGTTCAGCAGTAAAGGCAGTCGTCTGTTCGTCGGGAGTCAATAGGGCCTCAATGGTCCAGTACTCCTCCGGCTCGAACGCTGCAATCTCCCGCTCCCGATCGCAGATCAGGCGCAGGGCCACCGATTGTACGCGACCCGCACTCAGCGCCGTGTCCTTGCCCTTGCTGCCTATCTTTCGCCATAATAGAGGACTGAGTTTATAGCCGACCAGCCGGTCCAGGATGCGACGGGCCTGCTGGGCATTAACACGGTCGAAGTTAATCTCTCCAGGGTTTTCCAGGGCAGCGCGCACTGCCTCCTCGGTAATCTCATTGAATTCAATCCGCTTCGCGTCAGACAGTTCCAGGGCGTGCATCAGGTGCCAGGCAATCGCCTCACCCTCCCGGTCCGGGTCAGAAGCCAGGTATACCTCGTCTATACCCTCAAGCTGCTTGCGAAGCTTGCTCAAAGTTTTGTGTTGCTGAGGGATTATCTGGTAGTGAGGTTGAAAATCACTGTCTATGTCTACCCCCAGGTCGCCCTTGGGCAAGTCCCGCACATGCCCTTTAGACGCTAGCAGTATATACTCATCGCCGAGGAATCGAGATAAGGTGCGGGTCTTGGTGGGTGATTCAACTATGATTGCTGCCTTCTTAGCCACTAAGCATCACCTGAAGACTAATTTAATCGAACAAAAGTATTACCTGGGAAACGACGCACTAAACCTTTAACCTCCAGCAGCATTAACGCTGAGGTTACCTGGGCCACTGACAGCCCAGTAGACTCACCAATGTGGTCAACATGAGTTGGCTCGTGGCTGAGGACCTCATATACCGTTTCTTCGTCACCGTGAAGCTCAACCTTAGCTGGCTGCGGACGGCTGGGCACAGCTTCCAGAAGTATACCCAGGCCGTCAACAACATCCTCGGCTACCTCCACCAGTTGGGCACCGTCCTTGAGCAAGGCATGACAGCCGCGGCTGGTCGGACTGTTGATGTCCCCGGGAACGGCGAAGGCCTCCCGCCCCTGCTCAGCGGCTAGGCGAGCCGTAATCAAAGCTCCGCTCTTGGCCGGCGCCTCTACTACTATCGTCCCCAGGGTCAAGCCGCTTATGAGCCGATTGCGGGCGGGGAACCGTTCACGCAGAGGCTGAGTACCGAAGCCATATTCGGTCACGACCGCCCCGGACTGGGCCAGGCGCTCGCGCAGGGACTTGTGGCCCCGGGGATAAGTGATATCGGGGCCGCAGGCGAGGACTGCGATACTGCGCCCTCCAGCCTCCAGTGCCCCTTCGTGGGCTTCGCCATCAATTCCCACGGCCATTCCGCTAATGATAGTGAAACCCCGCCGGGTCAGATCACCCGCCAGCCGCCGGGCAACTGTACGCCCATAGGGGGTACATTTACGGGTCCCAACGATGGCCACAGCTAAGTCATCGGATTTGGTAATCTCTCCCTGTACGAATAGTATCGCCGGCGGGTCTGGAATTTCTTTGAGGAGCGACGGATAATTGGCATCATTGATAGTCACAATGTCCACGTTGTGCTCGGCGCACTTGTCGCGTAACTGGGTTAGGTCGGTCTCCCGTTGGGCAGTGCGTAGTTTGTTGATATGGGCCGCGGTTATTCCCTTCACCTGGCCTAACTGTTCGTCAGAAGCGCTCAGTATCTGCTCGGCAGAGCCAAACGTCGCTAGCAACTGCCCCTGGCGGAGGGCAGAGAGGCCACTGACATTCAGCAACAGCCACGCATCTATGTCTTTAGGCATTCTTACTCCGTCCATTTACTGTAAACACAACTACTTGCGCAGTTTTTCCATCCCGTCGCTCAATGCCTCAATCGCGGTGTCAACTTCCCAGTCCTCCAT
>JAUWJN010000150.1 GCA_030607655.1 bacterium | reverse complement strand
TGCGCGAGCACTATCACATTCGCCTAGCGGCGCCCTGGTGTGCGCTGGGCTTTGCCCTCATCGGCGTCTCCCTAGGCTGCCGGCCCCAGCGTACCAGTACTGGCGTCGGTTTAGGGGTGTCATTAGCCATAATACTAGCGTATTACACTATCTTCAATATATTCCGCGTGATCGGTGAACAGGGCACGCTGCCGCCGGTAGTGGCCGCCTGGCTGCCTAATCTTATTCTGTTCACCATCGGCGGAGGCTTATTGATTGATGCTTCCCGGTGAGGACTGCACTTCGGCGTAAGTAAGGGGGGGATAGCTGCCATGTCAACTTACACTATCGTCGCGCTAATAGTGTTACCTATCACCGGCGGGGTCATTGCCTGGGCCGGAGACGTAATCGGCTACCGCCTGGGCAAGCGGCGCAGCAGCATATTTGGCCTGCGACCTCGGCTTACAGCGCGGGCCATTGGCGTGGCCGTGGGCATACTATTGCCTCTGGGGGCTCTGGCAGTAGCCGCGATCGGCAGCGAGAAGGTCCACATGGCCCTGTTTGAACTGGACAATCTCGAACAGCAGCAGAGAGACCTTACACGGGAAAATAAAAGGTTGGGAACCGAGGTCAAGCAAGCTAAGGCCAATTTTGCTCAGGCTCGGCAGCAGGCTGAGCAGGCTAGCGAAGAGGCTGAGCGCCTCAGCGCTGAAGTCAAACAAGGAGAAGAGCGACTCCAGCACGTACAAAGCGGGCTTCAAGAGGCCCAGCGCCGCCTGCGGCAAGCTGATGAACAACTTAATATTTTGAGAACTCAGACTTCGGAACTGCGTCGCGAACGCGATAAACTGACCAATACAAACGAGGGATTGAGGGCTAACTTAGCATCCCTAGAGAGTGAATATGGTCGTCTAGAAGCTGAGTATGGTACACTGCAGACACAATACGACCATACGACGGCAGAGCTTCAGCAAGCGGACGCCAGCCTGCGCACTGCACAGCACCAGATTACGGACTTACAGGAAAGAGAGAAAGAGCTGGAGTCAAACGTTGCAACCCTAGACGGGCAGATTTCCACTCTAAAGTTGCGGATCGCAGAGGCCAACCGCCAACTGACCCAAGTTCAGGAGGAACTAGGTAGTAAGAGAGCACAGCTAGCGAGTGTCCGCCAAGAGCTGTTTACCTGGCGAATGGCAGCGCTTGGCCCAGTAGTATATGAGACCGGCGATGAGATCTTCCGGCAGGTGCTGGAAACTCATCAGACGCCGCATCAAATCGAAAGCTCGCTCAATGAATTCCTGGTTCTGGCCTCAAAGCTAGCCCAGGCACAAGGTGTGCCGATTGGTGAGACAGGCCGGGCGGTGATGGTATATGGGCCGGTGGCACCGGATGAAATGGACAGAGAATTGAGCGAAGAGCGAATTATCCGGTCGTTAGCACGGCTGATTCGTCGCAGCGATGAGGCCAGTGTCGTGGTCAGTGTCCGCGCTCTGGGCCGTGTGTTCAAGGCACAGCCGGAGCCAGTACCCGTCGGGCTAATAATAACCAACAATCGCTGCGTCTTCGACAGAGGGGCGACCATCGTAACGGTGCAAATAGATGGCGGAGCGCCGCGGGCTAAGATATTCAAGGACCTCTGGTCCCTGCTGAGCCAAATAAGACAAGCCGCTCAGGAGCAGGGCATCTTACCCGCTCCCGGTACCGGACAATACGGCGAGGTACCTGCTGAACAAGTATTGGCCGCCCTGGATAGCCTCCTAGCGGCGGGCCAGCCTACCCCTGTCTATGCCCGCGCCACCGAGGATGTCTATATCGCTAATCAGCAGCCGTTCTTAGTTACCCTAAAGGTGGGTGAGCCGTCTGAATCCTGAAGCTCTCGCACCCACAGTTCTAGCCATTGATCCCGGGACCGATAAGTGCGGTCTAGCGATACTGAGCGTGAACCGCCAGGTGCTCTACCAGGCCATCGTGCCCTTGGCCGAGCTGGCGGAGACTGTGGTCAGACTGCGGCAGCGCTTTCAGGTCTGCCACCTGGGCATCGGCAACCGGACCGGCGCGCGCCGAGTGGAAGAGATACTGACGGCTGTAGAGCCCGATATCGAACTATGCCGGGTTTCCGAGGATATGACTTCTCTGCTAGCTCGCCGTCGGTACTGGATTGACCACCCGGCGCGGGGTTTGCAGCGACTAATCCCGTTGGGCCTGCGCTTCCCTCCTCGTCCCATTGATGATTACGCCGCCGTAATACTGGCAGAGAGACTACTAGTCAAGAAAGAGCGGTAGCCTCAAAGGACTTTGACATTCAGCGCGGCCATTATCAGTGCCCCAAATATTACGCCTGCCAGAGTGCCCACTTTCATTCCCATCTCGCCGCCAAAGAACTCGCCGATTGAATAGCCCAGGACTCCCATCACTGCCACCATGCCTAAACTCACTAAGTAACGCATTGTCCCGGTCACCAACCTTTCCTCCGTTTGGTTTGAACCTGACCTAGGCAGTCTCAAACACACCATCCAACTCTGCCATTATTACTCACAATAATTATACCCAATAGCAACTCTAGTTATTCTCAATATTGTGAGGAAATAGGGTATACTAAAGATGTTAACTGACAGGGGGAACAATTTGCAGGAAGTCTGCTAACCTACTGAAGAGTTGGTCAATTTGAGATAGGAGGGCCAGCCGGTTCAGACGCAGTCGCTCATCATCCACCATCACCATTACGTCTTCAAAATACTGATGAATAGGAGTCAGCAGACTGCGCAGAGCTTCCCCTGCGGCCGGATAGTCCGGCTCCTCATCGCTCAGGGCAGCCTGCACCTTCTGTTGGGCGGCGGTAAGCTCTGCCAACAGTAGGGTTTCGGTGGGGTGCTCGAATAACGAGGTATCCACTTTGAGAGTGTCGGGGAGAGACTCAGGGCGCGTGATGCGGGCGGGCCGCTCGCCGGCAACAACAAGCTCAGTAAAAGCTTCCGGATCGGCTTGTTTCAGATCAGCGAGGCACATAGCACGACGCGTAGCGTCCACGATGTCGTCCCACGGCACACCTAGTACTGCCCGACAGATGTCATAGCTAATGCCCCGTTGTTCCCAGGCTGCCTGCACTCGCCCGGCGAAGAATTCCTGCAGCTCGGTGGCGGCTTGCTCCAGGCTGAGCGTCTTCTCGTTCGCCGGGAGGGGGAGAAGCTCCAGAGCATAATGAATCAGGCGCGATAGCCGCAGCGAATACTCAGCGCCGACGATGACCTCGACAATCCCCGCCGCCTGGCGGCGCAGAGCAGGCGGGGCAGCCGAACCCGTGGGAATGAGTTCAAGCCGGAAGCAAGCGGCCAGATTATCAATCTTGTCAGCCATGCTCAACAGTTGGCCGGCGGGCGAAGTGGGGATAGATTCCTCGGGTCCCTGGGGGCGATAGTGCTCAGCGACAGCCTCGGCCACTGGCTCCGGTTCCCCGGACGCTCGCGCGTACAAGCCCCCGATGATTCCTTGCAAGGCGGCTAGCTTTGAGTCGCCGACCATCATGGTAACTAGGTCACACTTGCACAGGGTGGCGGCGCGCTGCGCAGTTGTCCGCATTGCTTCATCAGCCAGGCCAATTTCGCCGTGCAGCCAGTCTACCAGCTTCGCCAGGCGCTGGGTCTTCTCGTACAGGTTGCCCATGCCTTTCAGGAATGTAACTCGCTTAAGCGACTCCAGCCGACTAACTAATGCCTGGCGCGTGTCGTGCTGGTAGTAGAATTCAGCATCATCCAGCCGCGGTACTACTACCCGCTCCCAACCTTGGCGAACTACATCTGCAGCTCCAGCGGCAGCATTGGTTACGGCGATAAACTCCGCCATCAGTTCCCCGGCCGGATTCTCGACGGGAAACGCCTTTTGATGGCCCTCCAGCACACTGACCAGTACCTCAGCGGGTAATTCCAGGTAACGAGGAGCAAAGCTGCCTCTGATGCAAGTCGGATGCTCTACCAGGAAGTTGACTTCGGTGAGGATGCCAGAATCAATCCGCGGGTGGCCGCCGACTTCCTCGGCAAGTCTATTGGCCTGTTCGACTATCATCTTCTCCCGCTCGCGGTGGTCAGCAACTACGCCGTTGGCAGCCAATTGCGCCAGGTAAGCTGAAGAGGACGAAATCTCCACCATCTTCTCCCCCATCACCCGATGTCCACGGCTAATCCGGTCGGCCCGCACACCGGCAATTTCCAGGTCCAGAACTTGGTCGTCCAGTAAAGCCACCAGCCAACGCAGCGGGCGGGCAAATTCAATATCCCGATCACCCCAGCGCATCGTCTTGGGGAAGGTTAGCTCCAGGGTTACCTGCCGTAGAAGCGGGGGAATAACCTCAGCCGCCGGCTGTCCCGGTCGTTTGACTTGAACAAAGACAAACCGGCCCTTTTCGGTCTCCCGAATCTCCAGCTCAGACACCGCCACACCCCGCGAGCGGGCAAAGCCTTCGGCGGCGGGTGTAGGATTGCCCTGTTCATCAAAGGCACTTTGCGCGGGCGGCCCTTTATACTCCCCAACGCTATCTGGCTGTCGCTCTGGGATACCCTCAGCAATTAGGGCCAGACGACGGGGGGTGCCATACGTACTAATGCTGGCCGCCTCCAACCTGCAGTCGGCCAGGGCCTGGCTAATACCCGCCTCAAGCTGTTCCAGAGCGGGTAGCACAGCGTTGGCCGGTATTTCTTCTACCCCTATTTCGTAAAGCAAGTCAGCACTCATAATGATGGTCTACACCTGTAGCAACGGGAATCCCAACTCCTCACGCTGAGCCAGGTACAACTCGGCGACCTGCCGAGCTAGATCGCGAATGCGCAGAATCATTTCGTGACGCTCAGTGACACTCACGGCGCCACGGGAATCCAGAAGATTGAAGGCATGCGAACATTTCAGTACATAATCATAGGCGGGCAGGGGCAGTTCCGCCCGGATAGTGGCCTTTGCCTCTCTCTCGTACATTTCAAACAATTGCTGTAACATCTGCACATCAGCGGTATCAAAATTGTACTCAGAGAACTGCTGCTCTTCCTGGTAACGCAACTCGCCATAAGTAATATCGTCGGACCACATAAGTTCGCGGTAATCATCCACATCTTGCAGATACATTGCCAGACGCTCCGGGCCATAGGTTAGCTCCACGGATACCGGCTTGCACGGTATGCCCCCGACTTGCTGGAAGTAGGTAAACTGGGTTATCTCCATGCCGTCCAGCCACACTTCCCAGCCTACCCCGGTCGCCCCCAGGGTAGGAGCTTCCCAGTCATCTTCTACAAAGCGAATATCGTGGTCCTGCAACTCAATACCCAGCACCGTCAGACTGCCCAGATACACTTCCTGAATGTCATCCGGCGAAGGCTTAATCAGTACCTGGTACTGGAAGTAACGCTGGAGACGATATGGGTTCTCGCCATAGCGCCCATCGGTCGGGCGGCGGGAGGGCTGCACATACGCGACGCGCCACGGCTCCGGTCCCAGGGAGCGCAGGAAAGTGTCGGGGGACATCGTCCCGGCCCCCATTTCAATTTCATACGGGTAGCTAAGATGACAGCCCTGGGCAACCCAGTAATTGTCTAATGTGGCTATGAGCTTTTCAAACACCATAATTAGTCGCGCTCCGTCCAAAGCCACTCCGCTGTGAGCCCTCACCTTGCCTCGTTGCCAGCAGACTCAATCACCCTTGAGAAAAGCCTCCGTCTCCTCATTCTGCACGCCAATGGCCTTTAATGACACCCACGTGAAGTAGGCCACAAATACAAAGAACATCCCCACCCCGACCCACGTTAGCGTGCCACCATTGCCCACATAGCCCATTACGACTGCAGCCAAAGCTATGAGTCCTGACGCTACCAAGTGAAACTTATTGACACTGGTATGCAGATCAAGCCCACCCCATTTCTCCTCGGGGAGCAAGATGCCCATATCTTTGAGGTCCTTAATCGACACAACAGTCGCCTCCTGGCGATGCGCTCATTCTTCAGCACCCTCTTGAATATCCCAGAAAAACTGGAAGAACTTTGACACTCCAAACTGCAGGCGTCCACCCCGCAGATTTACTAGCATTAGGGGACACTGTATCCGCCGGGCAATTTGCTGGATTCTGTCACCCCACAGCGTGCGCCGTATCCAGCTTTCCCGTGAGGCGCCCATAATCACCAGGTCAAAGTCCGCCGACTGCCGCACAATCTCTTCTACCACATCCCCCCCCGCAATGCGAATCCGAATACGCTGGGTGGGTCGGCTGTTGCCTGCCATCTCGTCTTTACCATGAAGGTTGTGCAAGTCATCTCGCAAGGTGGCAGCACGGTCAGCCCGCTGTTCAGCAGAAAGCTGAGGGTCTACCACATGCAGCATCTGAATATAGCCGTCGTCGGAACCCACCAGAGGGGTAGCAAAATGGCTCATCAAATGGCCATGCTGCGGATGCTGAACCGGAACCAGAATGCGGCGCGCTGGAAGCTGTACGTCACCCCGCACGACAATGACATTAGCGTGCGCCTCTTTGACAATACGGTCAATGTTCCTCCCTATTACTGTGCGGGGGTCGCCACTTCTGCCTCGCCAACCCATGACTACAAAATTGGCGCTGGTCTCCTCTACGGTATCGATAACGGCATCGGCGGGCCGGTGGCCAATTCGTACCAGGCAAGTGGCTTGCATCCCCATCTGTTCGGCCTGGGCGGCGGCCTGGTCAATAATGGGTCGGACATCATTAACGAAGTCACGCCCTA
>JAUWJN010000161.1 GCA_030607655.1 bacterium | reverse complement strand
GCTTTCCTCCTGCCTCACGACCATCCTGCTGTGGAGGAGGGAATGCAGGCGCTGGAGCAGGAGTTCACGCTCCGACTCGCTCAGCGTTATGCGGACAAGTTCAAAGTCAGCAAGTATGTCATTGCGCGTCGGATGGCTGATCTGGGGGGGATAGACCCGGGCACGTACTGGAGCCAAACCGATGCCTGGCGCGATCGCGATGCAGAGATTGCGGCACGGCCGAGTGAAAGGGACTCAGCCCGTAGCATAGTCAGGGTGAGGGTGAGTCACGCGGGAAGGCGGTATGTTGCAACAGTGATGGAGGCCTTGGACAGGGGGATCATCACAACATACAAGGCCGGTAAGATACTGGCCCTGAAGCCGGAATACTTGGAGAAAGCCCACCAGATGGCTGTTTGAGGATGACAGCTTAGGAGAGCTGCTATGCTGCAGTTCGGTGCCCATCCCATATATAGCGTGGATGCTTGCGCACTTATTGATTTCAAAGACTACTATCAGGAGAAGTACTTCCCTCGCATGTGGGATTTGGCAAGGAATCTTGCTAATCAATACCGATTACTGATCTGCGAAGAAGTTGATACGGAGTGCGACGATCCCGAACTCAGGAAGTTGATCGAGGCTCACCCACAAATGGTCGTTGGCTTCGGAGAGATGCAGGATCACTTCAGCAGGTTCCAAGTCGAAGCCTGCAATCACGACATGCAATTAGTTGATCCCAGCTCTAAAACCGACATGGCTGATCCGTACGTAGTTGCATTGGCCTTGATGCTCGAGAGGCGGGACCTGCACGACCTTCGACGCCGAACCGACCCGGATGCAGAATGCGTGGTTGTCACCCAAGAGGGACGGAAGGGCAGAGGCGCCAAGTACGTTAAGATTCCGAACGTGTGTGATTTCTATGAGCTTGCCTGCATTCCGTGGCTGGAAATGGTGAAGAGGGAAGGATATGTCGGCTAATGTCCGGTTTCTGACATCCCTATCAATCCCCATCAGCCAGTCCACAAAAGGGCTGGCGAAAGTTTGTAGCTAAACACGACAGCCACCCTGAGCTCGCCGAATGGGTGGCTGTCAATTCAAGTGTGAGTTTTGATAGCACGTCCCGGCGGCCAGCTATCCGCCTAGCAGGCCGCCGAGTCTTTGCAGGGCTATTTGGATGTTCTCTACGGAGTTGGCGTAACACATCCGCAGGTAGCCCTCACCATACTCGCCGAAGGCAGTGCCGGACAGTACCGCCACGTCAGCCTCCTCCAGGCACTTGCCTTCCAGAGTGCGGCTGTCTATACCCGTGCCGGTGATGTTGGGGAAGACGTAGAAAGCCCCGTGCGGTCGCAGGCAGCTAATCCCGGGGATCTCGTTCAGTCCGTCCACAATCACATCGCGGCGGCGCTTGAACTCGGCCACCATCGCCTCGCTGGGCCCCATCGGACCGGTCAGGGCGGCGATGCCCGCCCGCTGAACAAACGAGGTAACGCAGGAGGTACAGTTGGTCTGCAGCTTGGCAATTTGCGCGGCTAGCTCCTTGTTCATTACCCCATAGCCCAGCCGCCAGCCGGTCATAGCAAAGGTTTTGGAAAGGCAGTCAAGGAGGATCGTGCGTTCCTTCATCCCGTCCAGGGCGGCGATGCTGTGATGAGTGCCCTCGTAGAGAACCTGCTCGTAAGGCTCATCCGACATCACCATCAGGTCGTTCGCCAGCGCCACCTCGGCGCTGGCTGCGAGGTCCTCCTTGGTCAACACACCGCCGGTGGGGTTCTGGGGGGAATTGATGATGATCATACTCGTTTTGTCGGTGACCAGCGAGGCTAATTCCTCAACGTCCAGACGAAACTCATTTTCTTCCCGCAACGGTATGGGCACCGGCTTAGCCCCGACGAAGTTAATCATTGACTCAAAGATGGGGAATCCCGGATTAGGATAGATTACCTCGTCGCCGGCGTTGACCACCGCGGTAATACCCCAGTAGATGATAGGCTTGGCCCCGGGCACGATGACGACCTCGTCGGCCTCACAGGGCATTCCCCGGGACTTGCTTATGTGCGCGGCAGCGACCTGCCGCAGCTCGGGATCACCGGCACTGGGCCCGTAATGGGTCCAGCCACTGTTGAGCGCCTCGCAGGCGGCATCAATAATGTGCTGGGGAGTATCAAAGTCCGGCTCACCGATTTCCAGATGGATGATGTGGCGGCCTTCGGCCTCCAGTTGCTTGGCACGGGCCAGGACCTCAAAAGCAGTTTCGGTGCCCAGTCGGCTCATACGGTCAGCAAGTTGCATGTAGTTTCACCTCGTTCAAGTTGGGTTTAGTAGCGCCGGATTGGTTCCGGCGAAAGTTGGCGCAGAATGTCAATCTCTTCCAGTACTCGCCCCGTACCAACGGCTACCGAGGAGATGGGGTCATCGGCCACGGTCACCGGGATACCCGTCTCCAATTCCAGGAGGCGATCCATGCCGCCAAGGAGGGCCACGCCGCCGGTAAGGGTAATGCCTCTTTCGATAATGTCCGCGGCTAACTCGGGGGGAGTACGCTCCAGGATAGTCTTCACACGCTCAATAATTTGCATAATATCCTCGGCCATCGCCTCCCGAATCTCCGCCGAGTTGATGCGCACCATTTTGGGCAGACCCGAAACTATATCCCGCCCCCGGACCTCCATCTGCTCATCGCCACCAGTATCAATCGCTGAGCCGAGTTGAATCTTCACCAGTTCCGCGGTGCGCTCCCCGATGTCCAGGTTGTACACGCGCTTCACATGGCGGGTTATGGCCTCATCCAGATGGTTGCCGCCAATGCGAACCGAATCGCTCACCACAATGCCGCCCAGGGATATTACCGCCACGTCAGTGGTGCCGCCGCCAATGTCTACCACCATATTACCCCCGGGCATAGCAATGGGCAGCCCGGCGCCGATAGCCGCCGCCATAGGCTCCTCAATGGGGACGGCATCCCGGGCGCCGCCCGCGCGGGCCGCGTCCAAGGCCGCACGGCGTTCTACACCAGTAGCTCCCGAGGGGATACATATTACGACCAGGGGTCGGAAGAAACGGCCGGTTAGCCCACAGGCCCTGCTGATAAGGTGGGCAAGCATCTCGCGGGTGATAGAATAGTCGGCGATGACCCCGTCACGCAACGGGCGCAGGGCGATAATATTGCCAGGGGTACGCCCCAACATTCCCTGAGCTTCCTGGCCTACGGCTAAGACCTTGCGGGTGCGACGCTCAATGGCTACTACGCAGGGCTCTCGTAATATGATGCCGCGGCCTCGGGCGTAGACGACGATATTGGAGGTGCCCAGGTCAATGCCCAAACGGTCCCCTAGGCCAAGCATAGCGTCTCCTTGCCCACGGTGTCGCCCCGGCGAATGACTTGTGCGCCCAGCGATTGCAACTTAGCCGCGAAATCCTGGTAGCCGCGGTCTAAGAAGTGGACGCCATCTATCTCCGTGTCGCCCTCAGCGGCTAACCCCGCCAGCACCAGCGCCGCCGCGGCGCGGATGTCGCTGGCCTCTACCGGCGCCCCGGTAAGTTTCGGCACACCCTTAATGATGGCCACCTGGCCCACAACTCTGACATCAGCCCCCATGCGGGCTATCTCGTCAATATAGTTGAAGCGCGCGTCGAAGATGGTCTCCTCAATGATACTAGTACCACTGGCCAGGGAAGCCAGTACGCCGTGGGTCGGCTGAAGATCGGTGGGGAAGCCTGGATACGGGGCGGTAATCACATCTACTGGCTCCGGCCGCCTCTGCGCCACTATCCTTACACTTTCTGGCGTTGTCGCAACTTCCATGCCGGCGCGGCGCAGCTTCGCGACAACCATATCCATACATTGGGCCTGCACCCCCTCAACGGTAACGTCGCCACCGGCTACGGCTGTCGCATATAGGAAGGTGCCCGCTTCCATCCGGTCGGGGATAGACTTGAATCGGCAACCATGTAATTCTTTGACGCCCTCGATGATTAACCGGGCGCCGCTGCCGTTTTTGATATTAGCTCCGCACCCCTGTAAGAACTGCTCGCAGGCTATCACCTCGGGCTCGCGGGAGGCATTCTCGATTATGGTAGTACCTTCGGCGAGAGTAGCGGCAAGCATAATATTTATGGTTGCTCCCACGCTGCGGACGCGCGGGTCCATATATATTCGCGCTCCTCGCAACTGGGAGGCCTGGGCCCACATAACTCCATACCTATCCTCTACTCTCGCACCCAGGACCTCAAAACCCTTTATGTGAAAGTTCACCGGCCGTGAGCCGATAACGCAACCTCCGGGCAAAGGCACCTGAGCTTCTCCCAATCGGCCTAGCAGGGCACCGGCCACATAAAATGAGCCCCGCATCTGGCGGACCAGATCGTACGGGGCCTGTGTTGTTTGTATATCGCTGGCCTCTACCTTGAGAGTGCCCGGAGCAATAAAGGTGCATTTTACCCCTAAGGCCCGCAACATCTGAATCATCGTGCCGACATCGTAAATGTCCGGCACATTCTCTATGATACTCTCGCCGTCCACTAGCATTGCTGCGGCCAGCAATGGCAAGGTACCATTCTTCGAACCGCTTATCTGTAGGCTGCCCTCTAGGGGATTGCCCCCAGATATGGTTAGTAGTTCCACGGAATACTCACCTCTGAGTGCTCAGGCTATGCTGCAATGTAGGGTGTGGCAAACCTCCGATTGAAGATTGCGAGATGAGCGACAATGCCCCCTCCTGCACGTTCTGTTTTAGTATAACTTATTACCAACAACTTTGCAAGAGCCGCTGTCACCCCTGTAGTACCCTGGCCCCGGCGGGAGGAGTTTGATAACCTATCTCAGAAATGAAGGTACGCCCGGCAAAGTGGCGAATCAATGCTGACATACTCTGGATTTCCCGAAGCAAGTACCCAGATGAGAAAACCCGTAATAAGTGAATTATCACCCACATTGAGGAGATCGCAATAATGGTGCCATCCAGTCCTGATCCGTTGGACGTGCCCCTTGACGGGGACTGGGATTTTGTTTACAGCCCTGAGGCCGGCGGAGACCCGCCAGTTATGCCGGACGAGTCCGCGTTTGCGGCATCAATTAATGTCCCTGGGTATTGGGATGACCAGGTGGACCGGATGAAGAGCGCGCCCTGGTGGTCGCAGGCCCAGTTCAACCCTGACTATCGTCCTGTACATTTCCCGCTGCCCGAACAGGGCCCGAAGATGAGTCTTCCTTATCTCATCGGCGTCGGCTGGTATCGTCGGGTGCTGGATGTCCCCGCCGATTGGTCCGGGGGCCGGGCGACGCTTACAGTCGGCGGGGCGGTGATGGCTACTTATGTCTACATCAATGGCAGCTTTATCCGCCACCATCGGGGGCATAACACACCGTTCAATATTGACCTGACCGATCACCTGGACTACGGGCATGCTAACGAACTGGTCATCGCCGTGTCTAACCTCGACCGCAGTATGATTGGTGGCTGCGCCTTGAATGGTCACCAGGGCTACACGGCCGGCATTTATCGCAGCGTGAACCTGCATGGGTCAGGTCCAGGCAGGATATGCAGCCTGTTCTTGCGGCCGGTAGATGATCGCTCCGCTGTTCGGTGGTGGGCCGACCTCAGTGCCCCGCAGGGTTCGCCTACTCCGACATCCCTGCGCTGGCGGATTCGCAGCCTTGACGGCGAAGTGTTGCGGGAAGGCGAGGTGCCCGTACGCCAATTGGACGCCGGAGAGCGGTACCGGGGGGAGTGGGACGTTCCCGCCGAAGGCCTGGAAGAGTGGAGCTGTTGGAACCCGCAGCGTTATATAGCCGAGGTGGAGTGGGTCCAGGAAGCATCGGTCTGGGACCGGGTGGAGCAAGCTTTTGGTTTGCGGACACTAGTGAGGGATGGCAAACGCCTGCGGCTCAACGGCCGACCGATTATGCTGCGCGGGGTGTGCGATCACCACTCCTTTGGGCAGCACGCCACTGCGCCGCTATCGGTGGAGTATTATCGGGATATGATCCGCCGCCTACAGCAGGTGGGTTACAATTTCATCCGCTGTCATACTTGGGTACCATCGCAAGAGTATATGCAGGCCGCCGACGAATTGGGAATGCTCCTGCACGTGGAATTGATGGAGTGGCACCATCTGGGACACAACTCGCCCCCGCCGGAGTGGCCGGGCCATGAGCTGTGGCGCGAAATCATTCAGTGGTCGCGAATACATCCCTCAGTGGTAATATACTGCTTGGGCAATGAACAGCTTTTGGACGAACAGAATCTTACTTTTCGCGAACAAGCATACGCGGAGGCCAAAGAACTTGACCCGGGCGGTCTGGTTATGCCTCAAGAAGGAATGCGGGGCATGGAATACGTCTGGAGTAAGGACGAGATGCCCCCGGAGTTATTGACCCCGGAGCCTTTCCCCCACAACGCGTAGCGTCTGGCGCGGCTAACCAAGTGTGCAGACGTATTCGGGCAATATCCCCTGGGAAAGCTGAGT
>JAUWJN010000181.1 GCA_030607655.1 bacterium | reverse complement strand
CGAGATCCACCATACCGGTCTGGTGGGTCTGTCCGGGGGAATCTATGCCTACGACGCCACGGGATGGCCCAAACCTGTACCGAGGGACCCTCCGACGGTGGGCGGCACCATCATTCGCTTCAACAAGATTTCTGACTCGGTGGGCTAAGCAGAGATTTCACCCGGACAGTTCGGGCCGTGCCCCAGCGCGGCTATTTGCCTGGATGATTTTGTCAGCAATACCACTATCTATGGGAATGTCCTGGTCAGAAACCTCGTGGGTGGCGTAATAATACACGGCGGGGAGGATAACCTCGTGGAGAACAATATCATGGGCGCCGGGATACCCAGTACCTGGAACCACTGGCGAACCGGAGAGGAGCCGTGTAATAACAGAGTCGTCAGGAACATTATCTATTACGCCAATCCTGACCCATATCTTCTGGAGCGGTATGGCTGGACGGTGAAGGGCGTCACAGAATCTGCTTCCAGCTCGGCGAGGTCCCCGGTGTTTTTCTGTGGGTGGAGTTCGGTTAAAGCGGCGTGCACCGAGTCGGACCACAACTTGTTCTTCCCGATTAGAGGCGACCTGGTTGATGCATTATTATACTACCGCGGCGCCGGCACGGCCTGGCGGGGCCCCTGGGCGGACGCACCCGTGGAAGATCGCTTTGCCTGGTGGCGCTCTCAGGGCTATGAGGCTCATTCTATCATCGCTGATCCGCTGTTCGTAGATGCAGAGCACGACGACTTCCGCCTCAAGCCCGAATCGCCGGCCTTCAAGTTGGGCTTCAAGCCTATCCTGGTGGAGCGCATCGGCTTATATCCCAGCCCCAATCGGGCCAGTTGGCCGGTGCCTGAGCATTATGACATCTGGCGGGAGGACACCGTCTTGAATCTGAACTGAGTGGCGCCGAGCATCTGACCTTCCTGTTCCTCACCGCTTAGTAGCCACGATAAGGAAGTAGGGTACGTGAATGAACACCGACCAGGTTCCCTGCGTATGTTCCAGGCGCTGGGCGGCTGCTCGTGCGGTGTCCCGTTGGGCCGACGTCAGGGGCACATCATCAAGTAGCTGCACTGCCTGGCGCTCGGCCGGTTGGGGGAGGTGGACCAGCTCTATCCACACTTCCAGGCCCACTGCCTCACAGACTCCGGCTAGCTTGCGCCCCACAATTGGATCCGCCCCCGCCCGCGACAGACCCGCCAGCCATAGCTCCTGCAACCCCATATCCGGATGCTCCATCATTCCACCATAGTCTGGTTCAATCGCTACCAGGGCGCCCCCGGACTCCAAAACTCGCATCGCTTCCCTCACCGCTGCATCCAGGGGTGATACCCACAGGAGTGTGTTCTGGAAGAAGATCAGATCAAAACTGGCGGGCATAAAAGGCAGCTCGCAGCAATCGCCCGCAACGCGTGGTATGTTCCCTGGAGTCCGTCGCAAAGTGGCCACGTCGCGGTCGAGACAAGTGACAGTGCCGCGGGCGCGGCGTTGCAATTCTGCGGTTACTACGCCGTCTCCGCAGCCTGCCTCCAAGACACTCCAGCGCAGCCCAATACTCGCCCGGCGCAGGGCGCGGGACCGTGGACCGGCCAGCCATTTAGCCAGAACCTGAGATTGGGCCAGCGGGAGCAGGTCAGGACGCAACGGATAGTCCTTCTCCTGCCCCGCACTCACCGCCCACCTCCGGCACAAGCACAGGCGCAGGCACATCCCGCACAGGCACACCCGCCGCCGCCACCACTGCCGCCGGAACTTTCGCCCACTGACTTCAGAATATCCATACTCACCTTGTCTACACCCGCGAGGTTGATGGTGCCTTTGGACACGAGGCCTACGCTGACCGGGTCCATAGTGCTGGCCAGGCGGCCAGTGGTATTCTCGGCCCAGCCGGCAAAGGAGGCAGCCACGTCCCGCAGACTCGTACGCCCGCTCACGGCGGGAGGTGGAGCCGCAGCGGCCGCCGCGCCAGTGGCTGCCACGGCGGCGGGGCGGGTCCAGACAGGGCGATAGTAGTACCCACTACGGTGCCAGGTGTCGAATCCTGGGCCGTAGTCTTCATCCAGCATCAGCCACATCAGGTTATCATCCACAAAGTCGGTCCGCGCCTCCATTTCCCCGATGGCCTTCGCCTCCTGCCAGGCTTTAGCCATAATGTACTTGTAATACTCCCGCGTCTTCTCCACATCAAATCCCTTCATCCGCGTGGCCGTATTGGTGACCAAATGCTTCATAGCCTTGCGCAAGTCCAGGGCTTCGACTGGTTTGCCCGGATTCTCAGCTATTACATCCAAAAAGCCCTGCTCAAAGCCCCGAATAACTGTGCCCTTCGCCTTGGCAACTGCCCGCCGTTCCTTGCGACCCGTCTTATACTCTTCAAGGACCTCAACCACCAGGGGATCATCGGCTGTCTGTATTACCAGCCGTTTCTTGAGCAAGCCGAATATCACCAGAGTCAGTACCCGCCCCAGTGGCTGTTCCAATAGTACCGCTGCCTCCGGCACAGCCAGTCCTCTCTTAATGCCGCCACCGGGCACTGACTCAATCGCCGGCAAGTACTCACGCCGGCGCTCCTTCTGCAGGCGCTCGGCTATAAGCCCCACCACGATGAGAATGGGCAGGAAAAGCGCCTCCAGAGCGGGGCTGATTGCCCAGGTTATCGCCAGGCCGATGAGGAGCGGTATGAAGAGACAGGTTCCCGTGCCGCCCGACAGGCGGAAGAAGAAGATGCCAAACAAGACCAGAAACGCCACGCCGGCGACACCCCGCGCCCCGGGATTCTCTTTCCACCATTTCCACAGTAACCCCCACTTGGTCATCCGTATCACTCGGTCCATTACTCGCTTGGGGAACGAGACCCCTACCATGTGCTCCTTATCCACGCGCGTGCCCTCAAAGACCCAGGCTACTGCCTTCGTGTTCGCAATCTGCAGTTTCTGCGTGAAAGCCCGGTCCTGGTAGAGGATCTCGTCTAGTTCGATCTCATCAGGCAGGTAGACAATGATACCCAGATCAGTAGTACCGGTCAGAAGCTCACTGTCGAACCAGGTTGGGGTAATGCGCAGGGAAGCGTAATCGGCGCGGGTGGTGTCCTGGTAGACCAGGCCAGGCATAGTGCATTCAAATTCAAATCGGCCACTCTGGCCAGGTTCAATAGCCGGCGACAGCGGCACCTCCACACCAATGTCCACGTACTCCGAGGTCCGAATCGTGGCCAGCGGGCTGCCATTCAGAGAAGCGCTCATATTGGCGATGTCATAGGCCTTGTGCGGCAGGCCCACGTCAACAATATCAATGGCATCTACGCCCTCGTTGCAGTAAAACTCGATAAGGTACTCCATCGTCACCGAGGCATCGGAATTGACGGTTACATGCAGCTCCATCTCGGGCACCGAGAACGAATAGTCCTTGCCGAGAGCCTCGGTTCCACTGTACAGAATGCCAGCAATCACCGCAGCTATCAAAATACGATATTTCATCGGTCTTCACCGCCTTGAGTGTCATCACTCCAGCCCCGCGGGTTCTTGGGGCAGTCGGCTGCACATATCTCCAGGTCGGGGCAATCGGGGCAGCGGGTCGGCCCCTGAAGTCGCTCGCGGTACCGGATGAAGCACTCGTGATTCCAGATGTTCTCCCACGATTGCGTGAGCAGATTGCCCGCGCAGCCCCGGCCCCGAGCAGGTACCACTCCCCCATCGGCCTCAACCCGAATGGCAATGTCGCCGGCGGTGCGCGGCCCACTGCGCACCTGTTCGGCCAGAGATTTACTGTTATCAAAGCGCACCGGCGGTGCCCATAAGTACCGGGCATCAGTCTCCTCGGCAGCTTCAATAATAGTGGTCGCTACCTGGGGCAAGGCCCGGGCCGGCAATGCACCAGCGGCCTGGGCTTGATCGTCATCATCGGGGCAGGCCAAAGCGAAAAACACCAAGTTACGGATGCCCCGCTCCTGTAATCCGAATATGATCTCCTCGAGCTCCTCGTCATTGCTCTGGATTAACGGTATCTGTGCCACCGGGCATAGCTCGATCGCGACGCACTGGTCAAATCCATTCAAGACTAGGTCATAGTCGCCCTGACCAGCGATTTCATTGTGGACCGCGGGCGAGTTGGAGATATACAGCAGGTCAAGGTGATCGAGCCCGGCCATACCCGCCTCTTCTATCACCTGGGGCGAGAGCCAACTGGCTACCGCGCGCAGCCCGGTTATCATGCCGATGTCCTCCCCCGCCTCCAGAATAATCGGCAAAGCTTTCGCGTCACCTTCAGGCTGGGCGAGGATGGTGGCGTGGGGAATTCCGGCTTCCCACAGTCGCAACAGAATCTCCTTAGTTGTGGCCACCTCTCCAGCCACCACATCGGCTCGAAATGGCGCGGCCAGGGCCCGGCTCCAGCCCGATGTGCGCGGGTCATCCAGGTTAGTAATCGGATAATTGTCACCCGGGGCAGACAGATCAGCAATCAACTGGTGAACTCGCGCCAGGTCCTGGTCAACATCGGCCTCCGCGACGCGGCGGAAGCTGAGTTTGATGTCTTGCTTGATCGCCTCGTCGCTGCGGCCTTCAAGGATGCCCTGGGCCATCTGCACGCCCGCCGCGGACAGGTAGGCCGCCTCCGCTGCATTAGCCAGCAGCAGGCCCCGCCTATCCGGGTCCACACGCAGGTGAAACCGCGTCGGCCAATCACCAATCAGCCGCTCGTAGTGGTACATACTGACAGAGGTTGTCGGGTCGCTCATGCATTTATCACCTCAGTCTGCCTGGCCTGGCGCTCCAGCGGGCAGCCCCCGCCGCAGATACTCAACTGCTCACAGTCCCAGCATTGCTCAGGAAGCCCGGCCTGCTCAGGATGTTCACGACGAAATCGAAAACTACGGAACAATTCGCTATCCCAAATCTGTTCCCAGGGATCGCGAAGGATATTGCCCGCCGATACATAGTATGATTGGCAGGGCAGCACATCACCATTGGGCTCGATACAAACAGAATACTCGGCAGCATTGCAGCAGCGCAGCCCCAGCCCCATCTCCACGGGCGAGAGGCGGCAGTACTGCGTGGGCGTATACCATAAAAAGCGCATCCCATAGTCAGTGGCCAAATCCCGCACCTGCTCCAGAATCGGCGCCAGTTGCTTCTCATCCAGGGCGCTGGGATGCCGAGCGCCGCAGCCGGAGTGGATCATCCCGTTCATAGCAAATGTGCGTATTCCAAGCTCGTACAGGAAATCCACCATCTCCAGGGCCTCGTCCACATTATCGCTGATCAGGGTCGTGTTCGTCAGTACGTGTAGGCCGGCATCCAGAGCACACTGAATGCCAGCTATTGTCTCCTCAAAAGCCTCCGCTCCTACGATTTCATTGTGAAGCTGGCGGCGATGAGAATTCAGAGTTACCTGCACGTGATCCAGACCAGCAGCCACTAAGTTGACAGCCAAGCCCGAATCAGCCAGCCGGCGGCCGTTGGTATTCAAGCCGGTAATCTGGCCGAGATTTTCCGCGTAGGCGACCAGTCCGACCAAATCGGGGTGCAGCGTCGGTTCACCGCCGGTGAAGATTACGTACGGCACGCCAATCTCCAGCAGTTTATCGAGAATCCGCCGCCAGTCATCAGCCGGTAGGGAGGGCATCTGCCTTCGCCCCGGTTCGTTATAACAGTGAGAACAATTGTTGTTGCAGGCGTAGTGGAGAGCCAGGGCAGCTTTGTACGGAGCCGGTGCACGAACTGAGAATGGTGCTGGCTGAGGCAGGCTGAGTTCGCATAGACGACAGCCCTCCGTTGGCCTTTTAAGTTGGGTGACAATCCCTTCCATATGCTGAAGCTCGCCAGCAAGTGTCTCAGTGGGTACGTCGGGGTAGAATATGCCCAGCCGGGCCACGGCCTGGTCAAACGGTGTCTCATCCAGAATCAGCTT
>JAUWJN010000105.1 GCA_030607655.1 bacterium | reverse complement strand
GAGCCGTGATGATAGATCGCGATGGGCTCATAGGAGGCAATCCGGGCAATATTGGCATAAATGTCTGCTACTTCGCTGGCGGTCTGGGCAATCCATTGCATCTGCCCGCCGTTCAGCCGATGCTCCAGAATCATGCGCATCTGGTGGTGGTCGCCCCGTGACTGGACCGTGTTAATACCACAGCGCCAGGCTTCATCAAGCGCCTCTTGAAGCTTTGGCATCGTATAATAGCTAATCATCTCCCAATCCAGTTCGCTGCTGATGTGCGAAAAGCCGCTGAAAGGATTGCCGCCGATTGTCAGTCGCGTGACCTCATAGTTACCCAGCGTGATAGTCGGGAGTGTTTGACTAGTCATCTGTATTTCTCCTTCAAGCTGTACCATCAAGTTTGTATTCAATTCATCGCTAGGTAGGAAGGTCGTTGTCTTCTTGCCGCTAGTAGTGATAGCCTTATAGCCCATAACACTTGCTCTGAGCCACGGCAGTATTAGGCAGTATCAACTACAGCGAAGCAGCTTGGTCAGTAAGTACCGAATTCCTCTACCGCAGCATAGAAGGCGACGATGTTTTCCCAGGGAACATCACTGTTTATTGAGTGAGTTGGCATAATAATAAAGCCACCGCCTTTGCCTACCTCGCGGCACATTCTTGCGACGGTATCTCTTACATCATCTGCTGTTCCTAATGGCAGCGTACTCTGGGTTCCGATAGTTCCCATAAGAGTGAGTTGGTGGCCATATTCCCTTTTTATTTCAACTGGGTCCATACACTCTGGTTGGATCGGGTTTAGAATCGTAACACCGACCTCAATCAATTCAGGAATAATATCCCGGATATCTCCATCACTATGGTAGAGAATTGGAATGTTTGCTCGGCTCTTCCGGGCCTCATTGATAATCATTGCCAAGTGAGGTTTCAGAAACTCTCGCCATATCTTAGGACTAATCAGCATGCCCCGTTGTGAACCAACATCATCACCGAGCCGCAAAATATCTACACCCGCTTCAACAAATCTGCACGCCATGGTAATTCTCAGGTCAGTAATGAGCCTGAATAATCTGTTGACGAATTGGGGATTTGTGTGAAAGTACGTCATCAGCTTCTCCATTCCCACCATCTGCCAGGCGAGTTCAAAAACGGTCTGTGACATTGCACCTTGCACAGCAAAGCCCTTGGCGTGCATTTCTGAAATCTCGCCATCCAAATGGGCATACAAAGACTGCTCGGTAATATCGGGGAAGGGATAATCGTCAAGCTCTTCGGCGGTTGTTATATCCGCCAGGGGGTTTAATACCCGAAAAGATTCACCGGTTGAGCTCCTTATTGTGCCTATACCCCATTGGTCAACGACAACAGAATCTGAAACATTGTGAAGATATTGCTTTCTGATGGCCGGTGATGGTTCCGCTGATCTATACTTGACGGCCAATATATCATTTCTAAACTTGCCAATAAAGCCGGGTTTTCCAAATTGAACACAGAGGTCATCAGGTCTCTCATAGGCAAGAGTCACAGGGACTTTATCAGGCTCTTCGAATTGAAGTGCCTGCAGCACTCTCTCGCGAGAATTCACTCTTCATTTCTCCCTACGATTTAACTTCAGACCTTATGACTTCCTTATTGATACTAGAGAACTTGGAGAATGTCAATAATATATTTCTGTCTTCAATAATTTTTTATTCTTGATGAAGGAGGATTGGCGCAGTCAGAGAATGTATTATTAATAGGCCGTCAGTAAAATGTAAGGACGCTGGAGTAGAGCAGCAGAGGTGATATGAAATGACCTCGCGCGAGCGAGTTCTGTTAAGTCTTAAACACCAGCAAGCTGACCGGATACCAATCTATGATAGCCCATGGGTCTCAACTATTGAGCGCTGGCACAACGAAGGACTCCCGCCGGCGGTGAACCCCGCAGAATATTTCGACTACGAATGGGTTGGCTTCGGAGCAGATACCAGTCCGCGCTTTCCCATCAAGATAATTGAGGAGGATGAAGAATACATCGTCCGCACTACACCCTATGGGGGAATACGACGCGACCACAAGGACTACTCATCCACGCCTGAGATTATTGACTATCCCTGCAAGACGCGGGAAGACTGGGAGCAGATCAAGGAGCGGCTCGCTCCAGATCGTGATCGCATTGATTGGGAAGGTGATTGGCTGGCGGGCACCGATGCGGATGAACGCGGTGACGATTCAATGTTGGAAACGGGTCGGACTGATCAACGGCTGGGTTTCCCGGGTTGGCAACAGGCCCACGATGAAGGCCGGTTCATCTTCTATTCAGCAGGCTTTGGTTACGATATGAGCCAATCCTATGTGGCTTCTGAACAGTTGCTGATGCTTATTGCTACCGACCCTGATTGGGTCCGCGATATGTACGAGACTGATGCCACCCTGGATATTCAGATGTATGAGATAATGAAGGACGGCGGTTTCCAGTTCGACGGGGCTTGGATCTTCTGCGACTTAGGTTACCGCAATGGCTTGCTGTTCTCTCCCCATCACTATGATGAGCAACTGCGTCCTACCTTCCAGCGGCTGGTTGATTATTTCCATGGCGAGGGCCTGCCCGTCATCCTGCACAGTTGTGGCTGTGTCAAGGAGCTTATTACCAGATTCATTGAGGATGGCTTGGACTGCCTACAGCCTTTGGAGCAAAAAGCGGGAATGGACTTGGTGACACTGAAGGAAACCTTCGGCGATCAGATCGCCTTTATGGGTGGTATTGACGTCAGGGCTATGGCTGATCCGGACCCCACGGTAATTGAGGAGGAGATTAAGACAAAGATCCCGGTAGCCAAACAGGGCGGCGGATATATCTACCATTCCGACCATTCACTGCCTGATAATATCAGTTTTGCCCAGTACTGCCGAGTGCTCGAACTGGTGCGTCACTACGGAGATTATTGACCGCCCAGGCGAGGGGGCTGCTCGCAGGCTGCTGGATACTGTCCAATTAGACTATACGTCCAATTCGGAGGGAGGTGAGTACCGATGGCCAAGAATAAAGCAGAAGACATTATGACCAAGGACGTAATAACCGTTGCACCAAAGACCAAAGTCAAAGAGGCAATAAAACTGATGGTCAAGAAAGAAGTTAGTGGATTGCCTGTTGTTGACAAAGGCAAGGTGGTAGGTGTGCTGACTGAGGCTGACGCTCTAGCGGCTCGCACTACGCAAAATGTAGAATCGGCTATGACCCAGCGAGTCTACAAGGTGAGTCCGGACGCGTCCATCAAGTCAATTGCTGCAACATTGAAGAAGAACAACATCAAGCGCGTACCAGTAGTAGACAAGGCGGGTAAGCTAGTCGGCATAGTTAGCCGCCGCGACATACTGGCCGCTAAGCTGTAAGCCCTACGCCACAGGTTCTGACAACAAGCGCCTGCTCACGCATAGCGCGGAGCAGGTGCTTGTTTTTGTTTTCTGGTGAACATTAGCCTTGACAATATCATCGCGGTAATGTATAGTGTCATTCAAATCATATTCGTATGATTGCGGTAGAGCCACGCACGGTCGCACAGTGTAAGTGGAGAATCTACCTGGGGAGTGAGGAATATGGAAATGTCGCCTAGTCTCAAGGAGTTGTTTCAAGGAACTGCCACCGTCGGCGAACGAGGACAGGTAGTCATTCCAGTCCAGGCTCGAGAAGCCTGTGGTATCCAGCCCGGAGACAAGCTCTTAGCCTTTGTTCATCCGGCGGGCTCGGGGGTAGTGTTTATTAAGCTTGAAGCTATGCTTCAAGTCAGTTCACTGCTGTCTCAGTTGCTGGCGGAGACGGAGAATAGTGCAATATCTGACCCACAGGAGGAGACAACGTGAGGGTTACTGAACGGGCGTCGCTCCACACGGCGAGAGGGGGCGTTTTTTTTGTGGCCACATCGTTAGGATTGCTGTGTGTTCTTCTGCTAATGGTGGTATGCAAGGCCGATGCCCAACAACCTGAGGCCCTGCGACTTACCCTACCCGAGGCAGTAGCGCTAGCGATTGAGAATAACTATGCCGTTCGCATCGCTGACGAGATCATCTACGAGCGGCAAGCGGGTATCAGTGAGGCCAAGGCCGCCAACCGCTTCCAGCTAAGTCTTCAGGGTGCCTATTCCCGGCTGGGTCCGCAGACAGCTTTTGAGATCCCGACTCCGCAGGGAACTGAGTTCGTGGAGATAGGAGCAGACGAACACCACCAATATGGTCTCTCACTGTACAAATCCCTATACTCGGCGGGACGCAACCAGGCGCTGGTGCGGTTGAGCAGGTTAAATGTTGATATCTCCGAGTTGCAGGCGGCCGTCACCCAACGCCAGATAGCGCTGGCCACTACGGGTACCTTTCTGGGAGTTATCCAGGCTCAACAATTGGCCGACGTTGCCCAACAGATTGTTGATAGTGCTGCCGAACACTGGCGGATCGCCAAGGCCCGTTATGATGTGGGGGTGGCTCCCCAGTTCGATGTGCTGCGCGCCGAGGTGGATATTGCCAATGCCCAGCAGAATGTGATTACTGCTCAAAATGCAGTGGACCTGGGTAAGACTGTGTTGAAGAGAATTTTAGCGGTAGATGTGACTACTCCGTTGGAAATAGTTCCCCCTCCGGAGCCGTCGGTAATAGATGTGGCCCCCATGGCCTGCCTTAGTCTGGCCCAAAGCCGCCGCGAGGAGATAATACTAGTGCAGAAGGCGGCGGACGCCGCCCAGGTTTCGATGCGCCTAGCGCGAGCTGCGCGAGGTATCAATTTGGATCTGGTGGGAGCCTACAATCGCCACACTGCCAGCGGCTTTTCCAGCGACTATGACTGGAATGTGACCCTTAGCCTTAGCAAACCTATCACTGACGGGGGGGCCTCACGAGCCAGGCAGCGGCAAGCCTACCATCAGCTCCAGCAGGCTCGTTTGACGTGCGAGCAGCTAAAGGAGCAAGTGGCCTCTGAGGTATGGGAGGCATATCTGAAACTGGAGGAAGCCAAATCTAAGCTGCAAGCGACCGAGAAGACGACCGAGCAGGCCCAGGAAGCCTTTCGGCTGGCCGAAGTACGCTATGATGCCGGGGTGGGGCCGGCAGTAGAAGTTACTGATGCCCGCGTGGCCCTGACTGCCGCGCGGACCAATCACGTAAACGCCCTATATGCTTATCAGCTAGCTGAGGCAGAGCTGCTCAGTGCCATCAATGTCTCGGCTGATGAACTGCCACTCGCTAGCGAACAGGAGTGAGGTACGGTGAATCGCAAACTTTTCGCTGCAATTGTTCTCGTAATCCTAGTGCTTGCCGGATTGTCGCTGACCCAGGTGTTGAAGAAAAAAAGGATAGCGGCCCAGCAAACCGTAGAAGAACAGCCGGCCGTACCGGTGGATATTCAGCTTGTCCAGCGAGGAGATATTCACCGTTCCTTCGCGGCTACCGGCACGATAGAGGCTGAGGTGGACATCAATGTAGTGACGAAGATTCCGGGGAAGGTAGCTAAGGTATACGTAGATGAGGGCGATGCGGTCAAAGCCGGCCAGTTGCTTGCCGTATTAGAGCACAAAGACCTGCTTTCCCAACTGGGTCAGGCTCGCGCTGGTGTCGCCGCTGCGCAAGCCCGGCTTAGCCAGGCCCAAACTGGTGTCGGCCTCCAGGAAGCGCAAACTGACACCTCCATTGCCAGTGCCGAGGCGCAGTTGCAGGTCGCTGAGGCTCGCTGGCAACAGGCGCAGACCGCGGCGGAGATTACAACAACTCAAACAGTTACATCGGTGCAGCAGGCACAAGAGGCCCTTAAGCAGGCTCAAGCTGGTTTGGATATTGCCAACCAGGGCGCTCGTCCCCAGGAGAAGCAGCAAGCCGAAGAGGCCGTCCATCAAGCTCAGGCAAACCGCGATACGGCTAAAAAGAATCTGGACCGAGCCCAGCAACTCCTTGCCCAGGGCGCTATCGCCCAGCAGCAATATGATGCGGCTAAGTTACAGTACGACGTGGCCGTAGCTAATTACAATACCGCGGCTCAAGGACTTGATTTGATCCAAGAAGGCGCCCGCACTGAAGAGATACGTATAGCCGAAGCTCAAGTAGAACAGGCCAAAGCGGCTCTATCTCTGGCCAGAGCCAGTCAAGGTCAAAACGATATCCGCCAGCGGGACGTCGAAGCCGCTCAGAAGCAAGTTGACCAGGACCGCGCGGGCCTGGAGATGGCCCGGGCCGCGGCTGCTCGTAATCAGATTAGTGAGCAGGACGTACAGGCGGCCCGCGCCGCTCTGGCGCAGGCTAAGGCCAACGTGAGTTACCTGCAAACTCAAATTGGTTACGCTCATATCCGCGCGCCGGCCCCGGGCATTGTGGCTCAGCGCAATGTGGACGCGGGCGAATCGGCTTTGCCGGGGCTCCCACTGTTCAGGATCGTTAACAATGCGCAGGTATACGTCCGGGCCCGAATTGGCGAAGTCAATATTCGGGAAGTACACCAAGGCCAGATCGTGGCGGTAACAGTTGATGCCGTAGCCGGTGGCACATTCCAGGGAACTGTTACCGAGATTTTGCCGATTGCCGAGCCCCAATCCCGGGCTTTTGATGTGAAAATCCGGGTGCCTAATCCGCAGGGCAAGCTCACGCAAGGGATGTTCGCCCGAGTTGAGGTCATAGCTGAGGGGCAGACCAATGTGCTGCTAGTTCCTCGTGAGGCCGTTATGGAACAGGAAGGCAAGAGCCTAGTGTATGTTGCCACAGGCGCCCAGGCCACACAGAAAGAAGTGCAGACAGGATTGCAAGATGCTGAGCGCGTGGCTATTCTGAGCGGGCGGCAAGAGGATGATCGGGTTGTTGTTCGGGGTCAGGACCAGCTCCAGCCGGGACAAAAGATTCAAATCCGCAGCACCGGGGTGACGGCTGAGCAATGAACCCCGCCCGCTTTTCACTAAATCGGCCCGTGACCACGTATATGCTGGCCCTGGCAGTAGTGCTGCTGGGATTGCTGGGGCTTTCTAAACTCAAGATAGACCTTCTGCCCGATATTAGCTTTCCGGTGATAACTGTTATGACCCGCTATCCGGGCGCCGGTCCCGAGGAAGTGGAGGAGTTCGTCACCAAACCTATTGAGGAAGCCGCGGCCATCGTTGAGGACCTCAAGAGCATCGAGTCAGTTTCCCAGGATAGCCTGTCGCTGGTCACCCTTGAGTTCGAGTGGGGCACTGATATGGATGACGCCGCCTTTGACACTCGCGAAAAGGTGGACCCGGTCATTAACTGGTTGCCCGGAGATGCCCACCGCCCCCTCATTAGCAAAATAGATCCCTCCACTATAATGCCAGTGATAGAGATTGAAGTCACTGGTATGGACGATATGGAGCGGCTGCGAAAAATCACTGATGATATTATCAAGCCAGAGTTAGAGAAACTGGAAGGAGTAGCGGCGGCCACCATTTACGGCGGCTTGGTACGGGAAATACTGGTACAGGTAGACCGGGCACGACTGGACGCTTATGCTCTATCAGTGGGGCAGATTGAGAACATCTTGCGCGCCGAGAACCTTAATCTGCCCGCGGGACACACTACAGAAGGAACAAAGGAGTATACGGTTCGTACCCTCGGACAATTCCAGAGTGTAGAGGAGATTGGCGAGATTGCGCTAGGTGTGCACAACGGGACCCCCATCCGTCTGCGCGATGTGGCTCAGGTCAAAGACACTCACAAGGAGATTCGCAGCTTTGCCCGAGTTAATGGCCAGCCCTGTGTTGCGTTGGCGATAGCCAAAGAGTCAGTGGCTAACACGGTTGAAGTGTCTGATGCTGTGCGGCAGGCTATGAAGACGCTGCCTGAGACGCTACCTGCCGGCATCGAGCTGACCGCTACCTTTGACCAGGCTGACTATATCAAAAAGT
>JAUWJN010000156.1 GCA_030607655.1 bacterium | reverse complement strand
TGCGCCATTTGGCTCCGGGACAATACACCGTCTCACCACATAAAGACGGAATAGTCTTTGACCCGGCCAATGAGATAGTAACCGTCGGCCCGGACCGCACTGACCTGGAGTTTGTGGGCAGCGTTATCATTACCGGGCATGTGGAAACGGCTGCTGGGCCCCTGGGCGGAGTAAATATAGCCATCCAGAACGCCGGCACTGGCCAGCTATTAGGAAGCACTACCACTGATGCCTCTGGCGACTACTGGGCTGGCGGACTGCTCCCAGTAGATCAGTACCGAGTGGTTCCCACCAAAGAGGAGTATCGCTGTGTACCCCAGGTCAGGCTTGTGGACCTGGGGCCAAGCATGGTGGCTGACTTTACCGCCCAAGCCGGGACTACTTACAGCATCTCCGGGACCATAGTAGACCCCCTTGGCAACCCTGTACCGGGAGTGATAGTATGGGCTGGGCCCTATACTACTACCGACTCTACTGGCTCCTATCAGATAAGCGATATTCCCCCGGGAGTGTACACAGTCATCCCCGTCGCGGCAGGCTACATATTTACTCCCGACACTTGGAATGTACAGATCACTGACACTAACGTCGTGGGAATAGATTTCACTGCCACGGCGCAGAACCAGCATACTTTCTCGGCCGGGCAGAGAATGGTTGGCATACCTCTGGATGTGTCAGGCTCGCCGACTATGGAACTGCTACTGGGGACAGATGCAATATGGTGGGACCCGCAGGGCCCAGGCTATGTTACTATCGGGGCGCCCACGGACTATCTATTAGGCCGCGGCTACTGGGCTGATTTTGCTGCTCAGACTCAGATAAGTATGGGTGGTGCCGAGGTCTCCGGGCTATTTGCCTATGATGTGGCGGACGGCTGGAATATCGTCAGCAGCCCTTATAACGCCGAAGCCGCCCTGGCATCTATAACCAATGCGCCCACATTGCACCCGTTTGGGTGGACCGACCAGGGCAATGGCTATGAGTTGGTGGCTAACATCACTGACAGCCTCAACCTGATTCATAATACCCTCCAGCCCTGGTGGGGCTACTGGGTGCTGTCCAGTGGGACCGGCGAAATTCCCTGGAATTACGTTGCTCCCAGTGCGCACAACGTAGAACTGTTGCAGATTGGCCGGGCGGACGCCGCGCATGGCGGCTGGCAGATACCACTGACTGCGCAGGCGGGCCGACGCCGTGACCTATACAACTATTGCGGAATAGCCGATGCGCAGACGGCCCAGGCCCTGAGCATTCCTAATCCGCCCCTGGCCCGGGGGTCGGTAGATCTGTACTTCCCGACTCAGCGCGGACCTATGGCCACCGCTATCCGCACTCCCAGCCCGCATAGACTGACATGGGACTTTGAGGTACGCTGCGACCTGGCGAATACCCAGGTAACCGTCGCCTGTCCCGACCTGAGTATGGTGCCGAATGATTATCGGCTGACGCTGACCGACCGGGACGCAGACAAGTCCGTCTATATGCGCACTACACGGGGCTACAGCTACAATTCTGGGCCGCAAGGCGGGGTACGCCACTTCCGCTTGAGCGCGGAGCCGAAGTCTGAGGCTAGCCTGTTGGTGACTGGTGTCACTGCCCAACAGGTCAGTGGGCAGCGAGTGGCTATCACCTATGCCCTGTCGGCACCGGCGCAGGCGGATATTCAGATTCGTAATATCGCGGGACGACTTATCCGGCAGTTGGGTACTGACGAACTCCAACCCGTCGGCGTGCACAGTGTCACCTGGAATCTGTCTAATGCCAGTGGCACTCGCGTGCCAGCCGGCACTTACTTGTGCGTAATCCAGGCCCGTACCGAAGGCGGCCAGGCGGCGAGTTGCCTACGCCCAATAACCGTAACCAGATAACCCATTGACCTCAGGAGGATACTAATATGACCACGACTGGAGTTAAGAGCGTTATCCTAATAATTGCAGTGGGGATACTAATAGGTGGTTGTGGCGGAAGCAATGCTCCGACTGCGGTGCTTCAACCCCATTCCACTAACACAGTTAAGCCCGCGGCGACGCAAGCTACTATTGTTCCGGCTAATGCTATTCCCCTATTGGGTGACCTGGATGAGGACGGTAGCGCTGGCGTGGGTGATGCCATCAAGATACTGCGCATAGTGGTCAACTTGGACGATGATACTCCGGTTGCTGATGCCAATCAGAATTGCAGCACCGATGTGGGAGATGCCATTAAGATACTGCGCCTAGTAGTGAGACTGGACACAGATTGGCCGCTTACCTGGCAGAAGACGTGGGTTAGGGGCGATGTAAAGGAGTACATTGACGAGGAGAATACTCCGCCCTTGGAAGGTGTAGAGGTGACTGTGGGTGGGCAAAATGATACCACCGACAGTAGCGGTGAGTTTGAGATTCACTGTGTGCCGCTGGGTGACCAGGCACTAGCCGTGACCAAGACCGGCTATGACTTGGCGGGCACATTGCCCGCGTCGGTCAATGTGCAGCCCGTGATTACCGAGCTCAGTACAATCTATATGATAGATTCCGGCAGCGTGCCACCCCCAGGCCCATAGTGAATAGCGGATGATCCCGGGAATTCATACGGGGCGAAGGTGCCTGCCGTGAGCGGTACGGTCTCCCCTATTCAGAGCAGCCCCGCTTTAGTCAAGCATACCGACACACGAGCCGGCCAGTCTGGTCATACCTCAACAAGCGGACATCTTACCAGATGATTCTCGCCGACGCTTTTCAACTGTGGCTCGTGGTCGGCACACTCTGCCTGCCGCTGTGAACATCGGGTATGGAAGCGGCACCCTGACGGCGGCTGGCTAGGACTGGGAATCTCTCCAGACAGACAGGCTCGTGGCGGACGGGCGGATGGGTCGGTCACTAGTACGGATGAGAGCAAGGCTTGAGTGTACGGATGCAAAGGAGCTGCGAATATCTCTGAGACGGGGGCCCATTCCACAATCTGCCCCAGGTACATAACGGCCACCAGGTCGCTCATATAGCGGACAGTAGTCATATCGTGGGCGATAAACAAGTAGGTCAGGCCTTCCTGCTGCTGGAGGTTCTTCATCAGATTCATAACCTGCGCCTGAGTGGATGAGTCCAGGGCGGAGACAGGCTCATCCGCTACGATAAACTGGGGCCGAGTGACCAGCGCCCGCGCTATACCGATGCGCTGGCGCTGCCCGCCACTGAATTCATGAGGATAGCGGACGGCGTGCTCGGGCTGAAGGCCGACCTTGTCCAGCAGCTCCCGTACAGTGGCCTTCTGGGCCGTAAGGCCACCAAGGTGATGGATTTGCAGTGGTTCGGCGAGAATTTGCCCCACCGTCATCCGGGGGTTGAGCGAGCTATACGGGTCCTGGAAAACTATTTGCATCTGCTGCCTGAGCCGCCTTATCTTACCCCCGTTGACCCGGGTAATATCTTGCCCCTTGAAGTATACCTTACCGTCCGTAGGTTCAATGAGGCGCAATATCAGTCGGCCCAGCGTAGTTTTCCCACAGCCGCTCTCCCCCACCAGGCCGACGGTCTGTCCGGCGGGGATGCACAAATCTACATCATCCACCGCCCGCACCGGCTGCCCGGGGCGAGCAAACCAACCTGCGTCCGGCCAGAAATATTTCTTCAGGTTCTTAACTTCAACTAACACTTCCGACATATCTGCTTCGCCAATGCTCAGAATGCATCGTCGCGTAGGCGAGGCTCTCCAACCTCGCCCTACCAGAGTGCGCAGGTTGAAAACCCGCGCTATGTGAGTCGTGAGATTCTCTCACTGCTTCATCAGCCAGCAATTGACCAGATGCCCCCCGGATACTTCCACTGTGGGCGGGGACTGCTGACTGCATATTTCTAGTGCCCACGGACAGCGGGGATGGAATCGGCAGCCCGGCGGTGGGCTTACCAGGTCAGGTACAGAGCCACCAATTACTTCCAGCCGGTCGGCTTTGAGCTGCGGTGTGGCCCGAAGTAGGCACTGGGTATAGGGATGTGCAGCAGCCGTGAAAATGGTCGCCACCGGTGCGGTTTCGGCCATTTCGCCGGCATACATCACCACTATCCGCTCACAGATTGCCGCCGCCAGGGCCAGGTTATGGGTGATCAGCAATACGGTCATATCAAGCTCTCGCTTCAGATTATCTATTAGTTCCAAAACCTGGGCTTGTAGAGGGCCATCTAGGGCGGCGACTGGCTCGTCAGCAATAAGCAGGGAAGGCTGGCCCGCCATAGCCATAGCCAGCATAGTTCGCTGCCGCATCCCCCCACTGAATTGATGAGGATATTCAGTAAGCCTGCGTACCGGATCAGGAAGGCCCACCATTTCCAGCAAGTGAGCTGCTTCCCGTAAGGCTTCGCGGTGAGTCGCCCCCTGATGTAGGGTGATAACTTCAGCAATCTGCTCGCCGATGGTGAGAACCGGATTCAGGGCAGTCGCGGCCTCCTGGAAGACCATCGCTATTTTACTTCCTCTGATTGTTCTCATCGCGGCGGCATCCAATTCCAGAAGGTCCTGATCATCAAAGATGATCTTACCGCCAAGGATTTGGCCATTGGGCGGAAGTAGTCGCATAATTGAGAGGGCAGTGGTAGTTTTACCGCATCCCGACTCGCCGATCAAGCCTACTGTCTCACCTTTATCAATAGAGAAATCAAGCCCGTCAACCGCCCGCACGGAACCGGCCTCGCTGAAAAAGTATGTCTTCAGGTTCTGGAGGCTAATTAGCGGGTTATTCACGCGGGCTTCCCTTCTGGTGAGGATCCAGCGCATCCCGCAGGCCGTCACCTAACAGGTTGAAGCCAAGCACAGTCAGCATAATAGCCAATCCCGGAAAAGTCATTAGATAGGAATGGCTGCGCATAAACGTGCGGGCACTATTGAGCATTGCTCCCCACTCCGGGGTGGGCGGCTGCGCTCCCAGGCCGAGGAAGCTGAGAGCAGCCGCCGCCAGGATGATGTGGCCCATCCCCAGAGTGGCCATAACCACGATCGGAGCGAGGCAGTTGGGCAGGATGTGCCGGAACATAATGCGGGTGGGGCCAGCACCGATGGCCCGCGCTGCCTCCACAAAAGTCTGTTCTTTGACTGATAGCACTGATCCCCGCATCAGCCGGGCATAACCGGTCCAGTGCACTAGGACCAAGCCGATCATTACGTTTAGCAGACCCGGCCCCAGGATTCCCACAATTACCAGGGCGAAAATAATGCCCGGGAATGCCAGCATAATATCCACCACCCGCATAATCGTCTCATCTACCAGCCCGCCGAAATAGCCGGCAACTAGGCCCAGGAAGAGACCAATAATAACGGCCGCGGCCACAATTGTCACCGCCGTGAGCAGCGAGCTCCTGGCCCCATATATTATTCGCGTGAGCACGCACCGGCCTAACTCATCAGTGCCCAGGGGAAACTGGCGGCTCGGGCCCAGCAGACGTTGGGATAAGTCCTGCGTGATAGGATCATGGGGAGCTACGATAGGCCCAATTACGGCGACAACAAGCAGGCAGATGATGGTAGCCACGCCGATTATCGCCATTTTATTATGGGTTAGCCGGTGTAGCACTCCCGCTAATGGCTCAGTACTGGAGATGATTCTAGCTATCGCGTCATGCATTGCTACTTACTCGACTCACATCTTATCCGGGGATCAAGCCAGACATAAGAAATATCTACCAGCAAATTAACAACTACGACCGCCGCGGCAATAACCAGCATGCACCCTTGAATCGTAACGAAGTCGCGGGCGAATATTGACTCAACCAGTAGCCGGCCCAGACCCGGCCAGCCAAAGACACTCTCCACAATCACTGCTCCCTCCAGTAGCCGACCAAACTGCAGGCCGGCCACGGTAACCGCCGGGATAAGCGCATTCATCAGGGCATGCTTGTAGATTACGGTTCTTTCGCTCAGGCCCTTGGCTCGCGCCGTCCGGATGTAGTCCTGCCCCAGGACTTCCACCAGGCTAGACCGCATAATCCTGCTGAGTAGCGCGGCCATCCCTGTACCCAGAGTTAAAGCCGGTAGTATCAAATGGCTGAAAGTGCCTTTGCCGAACGAGGGCAGCCAGCCCAGAGTCAGCGAGAACAGCAGAATGAGTAATAAGCCCAGCCAGAAATTAGGAATACAGACCCCCAGCATCGCGCCCAGCCGGCTGATGGCGTCTACGATAGTGTCCTGCCGAGTTGCCGAGATAATTCCGGCGCAGATGCCTATCAGCAGGGCGATCAGGATACTGGCCGCCGCCAACTGGGCGGTAGCCGCCAGTCGCGGCAGTATCTCTGAGGCTACTGATTCTCTGGTGGTCAGCGACTGGCCCAAATCCCCGCGAGCCACGTGGGCCAGCCAGCGCCCATAACGCACCGGTAGCGACGCATCCAGACCCTCAGTCTGGCGTACTCGTTCAATGTGTGCCGGGGAAAGTTCTTCCCCATAACGAGCATACGCAATCAGCTCGGCGGTATCGCCCGGCGCGAAATCCATAACGGCAAAGGCCAGTACCGTAGCGCCGATGATGACCAGGAACATTAGAAGAATTCGTCGGGCGATATAGCCCACCATGGGGAAGTATCCTTATA
>JAUWJN010000233.1 GCA_030607655.1 bacterium | reverse complement strand
TTGCATAGGTTCTTCAGCATCTTTCCGGCCGCCTTGCTACTGCCGCCCCGCCGCCTTCACTACGGGATATAGGTGCCCATCTCGCTATCGACCGCGGTCACTGCGTTCTGGATTTTGACGCCCAGAGCGCTCCATACACTGATGGCCCCTACGATCAACAGCGCCAGGAGCAACGCATACTCCACCGTAGTCAGACCGTCCTCGTCAGTCCATAGTCTCTTGATCATCCTATTTCCCTCCTTTCGCTGGTTTGCAGTATATTATCGCTTCCCGAGTATCGCAGAATTCTCATCCACGGCCCCCCGCGGAGGCGATGCTACCATAGCGCGTCCACTGCTAATCCCACCGCCGGACATTGCCCATTGCTCGCCATCCTGCCCACACTGCCATAATCAATAAGGGCATCATCATCACGTATTCGGCAATGGTCAGCAGTCCGACATTTGTTATTGCGCTGTACAGTGCTTCCCTCATTGTCGTTCCCTTCGTATGCCTAGAGCTGGAATAGGTATTCCCTTGAGCATCTTTTGCAGTTGGTATTGTATCTCTGCAGGTATCTTGAGTGTACAATGAGGATTGTAGCATAATTCAAAAAGTTTGTCAAGGGGCGATACGAAAATTGTCTGAAGTATCTCAAGTATACCTCAAACTAAGCACAACTAAACATTTTCGCGAAAAAAATTCTGACTGCCGCCAGCCGCAGAACAAACAAGTGGATAACGTCACCCCCAATTCACCTCCATATCATCAGGAAGCAAGTCAGGAGAAACTGCCAGTGGCTGCCCGCACTGATCCCCCGCCGCCGCGCCGCACAGACTACCAAGCTGAGGAAGGTCAAATACTTGCGGAGAACGAATTCACTGGTAAGGTAAGCCCAGGAGCGAGACGAATTCCGATTGCCGCTATTCGTGGCCCGCGCCGGTGGCCGAACTTTGCCTTAGAAACTAAGTTAACCCATGCGGCCGGATAAACTGAAAGCTGACACCACCCAGGCCATCCTTTCCGCGAGCGCACCAGTTCCTCCCAGGCAACTGGCCATTGCGGCTAGCGTGGTGGGGTTGGGCGCGATTCTTCTGCGCTTGCCCTTCCGCACTCATCTGCCCCCTACCTGGGACAGCGTTCAGTATCTGCTGGGGATACTCCACTACGACATCATAATGCACCGGCCCCACCCCCCAGGCTATTATCTTTACGTACATAGTGCCAAGCTGCTGGCCGGCCTCGGCCTGCACCCCTACACCGCATTGGTAGCCCTCAGTCTGCTAGCCGGGGGTCTGACAGTAGCCCTGTTGACGTGGTGGGCAGGCAGCTTGCTCGGCAAGCGGGGCGCAGTGGCGGCAGCCGCTCTGACCTTGTTCAGCCCGCTAGCCTGGGTTTACGCCACTCATGGGGACACCTATGCCGTCTCAGGTTTCTTTTCGGTCTTGGTCGGCTACTTGTGTTGGCGGCTACTCACTGTTGAGGCTGAGCCGATTTGGCCTTCGGCCTTCGCCTTGGGCCTGGCCGGCGGATTTCGGCCTACGGACGCAGTATTTCTGCTGGCATTGTGGCTTTGGTGTGCCCGGCATAAGGGGGTGGAGCAAATAGGGGCGGGAATTGCGCTTTTGGGCCTTCTTACTGCCACCTGGGCGGTCCCGATGATCGCCGACGCCGGGGGGTGGAGTAGATACCGCGCCGTCTCTGGTCAACTGGGAAGCATGGTAAAGCGGCTCGCTCCTCTGATGGGCAACGTTGCGGCGCTACGTGAATTTGCGGGAGACTTGTTTGCATCTGCCTATGCCCTGCTGCTAGCGGCCTGGCCCCTGGCCCTGTTCGCACGAAGCCGGGACCTCCCGACTACTCTGAAGGAGGCCCATCCCGGGACGTTTCTGCTGCTGTGGTCAGCGCCGGCCCTACTTTTCTACCTGGTAGTGCATTTTGCACAGGCAGGCTACCTAATGCTCGTATTGCCCGCGGCGGTTTTAGTGTTTACGGTAGGATTCGTACGACTGTCTAAGCTGGCCAGCCCCGCACAATTGTGGGGGGCCCTGGGATTGATAGTCGTCCTCAACTTGGCCTTCACCTGGTCGGTGTTCATCAGCAGGGATCGCCAACGGGAAGCCGGCATGCACCAACTCATAGCCGCCTGTAGTCAATTGAGCGGGACCGATACTGTGGGACTAACTGGAACGCGGGGCCTCGGGCAGTCGCATGCCGAGCGGCCTATGCTCAACTTCCGTCTGGCTATGTATCTGCTGCCCGAGATACCTGTGTATGTCTTCCCCCTTGAGAACCCCCTGCGCGGCGGCGGCTCACCCAATTACGGCTATCAACTGAGCGGCGATAGGATAGAGCCGCCCGTTGGACTGCGTGGCGTGCACAACCTATTATTACTGGACCCCGACTTGCTACAGTTGCTGCCGCCAGGATTGCCAGTCCGCCGGATTCTGGATAACCCGGTGGGTCATGTATATCTGATTCGCCTATCGTCCGGCGCCACCTTGACTCTGGGACCTGAAGGCCAATTTCGCCTTACCCCATACTCAGATAACACAAATCCGGCTCAAGGTGCTAGTAGGTAAAGGCCAACCCTCCGGCTGGTGCTGGTAGGCCCAGATAGTCATCACTGGTCAGTCCCAGCATTGCTGCCTATAATCAATAATAAGGGCAGAGGCCGCTTCGGCCTCTGCCCTCATTCGGTCCAGTCCTTCCTAACCTTACATCATTCCCGGCATACCACCTGGCATACCACCTGGCATACCACCGCCACCGCCGGGGGGCATAGGCGGGGGTTTCTCCTCCTTCAGGTCCGCCAGCACGGTCTCGGTGGTCAGAACCATTCCGGCAATACTGGCCGCATTCTCCAGTGCTGCGCGGGCCACCTTCAGCGGATCAACAATCCCCGCCTTCGCCATATCAGTATACTCACCAGTCAGTACATCAAAGCCAATGTTGGACTCGGCCTCAGCTATGTGCTGAACCACTACTGAACCTTCAAAGCCAGCGTTGTCAGCCAGTTGGCGGGCTGGTGCCTGTAATGCCTCCCGCACAATAGCCACGCCGACGGCCTCATCATCGTCGCTAGTTTTCACCTTATCCAGCGCTGACATCACATGGATAAAGGTAGCGCCGCCACCGGGGAGTATTCCCTCTTCGACCGCGGCGCGGGTCGCCGACAGAGCATCCTCAAACCGATGTTGTTTCTCCTTCAGCTCGGTTTCGGTAGCCGCACCTACTTGGATCACCGCCACTCCTCCGGACAGCTTGGCCAGGCGCTCCTCAAGCTTTTCCTGGTCATAAGAAGAGTCAGTTTCTTCTATCATCCGCCGAAGCTGCTCAATACGACCCTTAATGGCGTCAGCGCTGCCGGCACCTTCAATAATAGTCGTGTCGTCAGCCGTCACCACTACCTTGGCCGCCTGGCCGAGCATATCTAAGGTGACATTTTCTAGCTTGACACCGAGATCCTCGGACAGGAAGGTACCATTAGTGAGGATAGCTATGTCCTCCAACATAGCCTTGCGCCGATCGCCGAAGCCGGGAGCCTTCACTGCCACCACACTCATCGCCCCACGCAACTTGTTGACTACCAGCGTAGCCAGGACTTCACCCTCCATATCCTCGGCAACCACTACCAGCGGCTTGTCAGCTTGCACAACCTTCTCCAGCAGGGGCACCATGTCACTGACCGAACTGATTTTCTTTTCATACAGCAGGATATACGGCTCCTCCAGGACCGCTTCCATCGTCTCAGCGGTGGTGACCATATAGGGGCTGAGATACCCCTTGTCAAACTGCATTCCCTCAACCAGTTCCAGGGTAGTCTCAATCCCCCGAGATTCCTCCACCGTGATTACCCCATCTTTACCTACCTCCTGCATGGCCTCGGCCACTATCGCCCCGATTTCGGGGTCATTGCCGGCGATGGAGGCCACGGCCTCCATCTCCTCAGAAGTACTAACCTCGCTGGCCATCTCGCGCAGCGCGGCTACTACCGCGGCGACTGCTTTGCTAATGCCCGACTTGATGATCATCGGATTAGCGCCGGCGGCTACTGACTTCAGCCCTTTTGCCAGCATCGCCTGAGCCAGTACCGTCGCGGTGGTAGTACCATCACCCGCTACATCGTTGGTCTGCGAAGCTGCGTGTACCAACAGTGGGGCGCCGATGTTTTCGGCGTTGTCTTCCAGCTCAATTTCCTTGGCAACGGTTACCCCATCTTTACTGATGGTCGGTGGGCCAAAGCTCTTCTCCAACAGCACATTGCGACCTGCC
>JAUWJN010000252.1 GCA_030607655.1 bacterium | reverse complement strand
GTTAACCGCAGTCGCGAGCCCCCGCCCGGGAGGATAAGCAGGTCGCCGTGTTCGCCGTAAGAGTCTAGGCCGTATGACAGAAGGCCCTCGCCCTCGGCGCACGGCTTAAGCACCGTCGCCCCCGCCCCGTCGCCGAACAGCACACAGGTGGAGCGGTCAGTCCAGTTAGCAATTCTGGTCAGAATTTCGGCGCTAATAACAAGTACATATTCATAATCCTCGGTCCGAATGAAATTCGCCCCGGCCGCCAGTCCGTAGATAAAGGCGGTGCAGCCACTGCTCAGATCAAAGGCTCCCGCCTTGGTGGCGCCAATGGCATCCTGAACCAAGCAGGCAGTAGCCGGAAAGAACATATCCGGGGTCACGGTAGTCACAATAAGCAGGTCGAGGTCCGCGGAGCGAATACCGGCATCCTCTATCGCCCGCTGAGCGGCGATAATGGCCAGGTCGGAAGAGGCCTGATCATCAGCAGCTACGCGCCGTTCCCTTATGCCCGTATGGCTGACAATCCATTCATCGCTGGTATCAACCATTTGCTCCAGGTCAGCATTAGTCAATACTCGCTCGGGGACATACGAACCTACGCCACAAATTGTAGCTCCTTGGGAAGTCACAAATGGCTCTCTTTATCAGAGGTTGGGAAAGAATCCAACTAGGCACTGAAGGGCTACTACTAATCAACCGACCGCGGTCGGCATTAGCTTGCTACAAGCGTCCTGCAAGTGTTCTACGACCCGGCCTTGCCCGGACCGATATGCTACTGATATGGCGTTAGCTATAGCCTTGGCATCAGAGCGGCCATGACTGACCACACAGATACCCTCTACTCCCAGCAGCAGCGCCCCCCCGTAAGTAGCGTAGTCAAAGCGCCGCTGAAAAGCAGCCAAGCTCCCTCTGGCCATCATCGTCCCTATCCTCGCCAACCAGCTTTGGGAAATCTGACTTCTTATTTCGCTAACCGCGAACTGGAATGTCGCTTCGACCGCCTTAATAGCTACATTGCCGGCAAAACCATCAGCCACGATGACATCTACTTTATCAGTGAAAATATCATCGCCTTCGACATTACCAATGAAGTTAATTGGTGCTTGGCTGAGCAATTCATAACTAGCCTGGGTAAGATCATTGCCCTTAGATGGCTCGTGGCCAATGCTAAGCAGGCCCACCCGGGGCTCGTCTATGTTCAGAGCGTATTGAGCGTGAATACTGCCCATCAATCCAAATTGGGCCAGATGAATAGGTTGGCAATCTACATTGGCGCCGCCATCAATCAGCACTTGTTGGTGCTGTGGCCTGGGCAGGAGCACAGCGATTGCGGGCCGACGCAAACCAGTAATTGTACCCAGCCGGGTATGAGCCAGTGCCATAAAGGCCCCTGAATTCCCGGCAGATACGGCTGCGTCCGCCTCTCCAGCTCTTACCATCTCTACTACTACGGCCAGAGAGGAATCAGACCGGTTACGAAGGACGGAGGTGATATCGTCCCCCATTCCCACAACTTCAGAGGCCCCAACTATCCTCAGCCGGGAGATATCCTCCTCCCGAGTGGGTAGATACCGACTAATCTGCTCTGGTCGTCCGACTAGTGCCACGTCTGCCGATATACTCGACAGACTACGCACCGCTCCCCGCACTATCTGCTCGGGGGCAAAATCCCCTCCCATTGCGTCAACAGCGATAATCATCGGCTATTCTCAAATAGCTACCGGCTTTACTGCTTACTTGCCGCGCTTGCGCTTCTCCTCTTCCTGGATGGTATGATCCACCTTCTCGCCCTGATAGTATCCGCACTTGTAGCAGGCATTATGAGGCAGAATCATCGTATGGCAATGCGCACACTCAACCAGAGCGGGAACGGATAGCTTCTGATGAGTGCGCCGTTTGTTGCGCCGTGATTGGGAATGTCGTCTTTTGGGAAGTGCCATTATTGGCCGTCTCCTTACCAGACCTATCTGTCCCGGTCGTGGTTTTGGGTCTTTATCTCCAGAATGACGTTACGGTAGGAGCTTTTGTAAAGGCGCCAGGCGTGGATCAACTTGCTGCTGGTCACACTGGCATTGGCCCTCATTAAGATTTTGACCACACTGCGGGCACAGCCCGCGACAGTCGGGCCGACATAGCGACCGCGGTGGTACACTTAATATCAATAACTGCCGCACCAGCTCGCCAAGGTCGACAACGTCAGTATCACGAATCGGTACAGGACACCGTCCTTCACTGTCAACCTCCCCAGGCTGCGGCTCATCTACCTGGTCCAATGAGCAGATTTCATCAACCTCGATATCTAAAGCTGCCTTGTGGACGCACAGGCAGCGGCCACAATCTAACACTACCGTCGCCCGTAGTCGGCCCTGGGCTGATATTCCCTCGCCGGTATTGACCAGCTTGATGCTGCCGCACACCGGCCCCTCAAACTTATAGTCTGCCCCACTGGGCACCGCCGCGTTGATCGCACAGACCGCCTGGCCCTGCGGACGGCTGATTTTGCCCAATACTTCGTATCTCATAACATTAGCGCGGCTCACCAGCCGCGCGCCGTGCCCTTCAGGGCAAAGAAATAGTATACAAGACTATGGGTGCCTTGTCAATAAACTCTCCGGGCTAGCTCCCCACGGAATTAGCCAGGCTTCGGACACCCACGGCCCGGCCGCCACTACTTCTTCACCATCAATTTGACGGGCTATCACTGTCCCCACCAGCATCTCCTCCTGCAGTTGCAATTTAGCCTGGTCGGTATGATATTCTAGGGTGTGAATCAGCTTATATTCGTAGCGCAACTCCGATCTGGACTTGGGGTCGCCCTTGCGAAGAAAGGCTTCGTGCGGATCCTCCGGTTCGGGAATCAGCTCCTTAGTACGCTCGACCGTCTGTCGGAGCCGATTGGCGGCCAGATGTCGGGCAAAATCTGCCAGACTCTCATAGGCGGGCTGGGGATGGACTTCTATGGCTACACCGGCGCGAACGGCATGCTGGGGCTGGGGCAGCGGATAATTACGCTTACGGCCGTATATGAGGAGCTCTAGCTCAGCATCCGGACCCTCACCTGACCACCGCAACACCCCGGGCTGGGGACCAGAGACAATATGCCTCGCCT
>JAUWJN010000149.1 GCA_030607655.1 bacterium | reverse complement strand
TCTGCCCGTGATGATTCGGGAGAAGGATGGGGGTATGGCACGGGTAGTGGGACGATTTGATGTTAGTGTGCAACTGCCTCAGCACGAGCGGGGCACCCATATGAGCCGGTTTGTGGAGATTCTGTCCCGTTGGAGCAAGAAAGCGGTGGCTATGGATGAAATCCGGCAGATGCTGGAGGAAATTCGGACTGCTTTTGACGCCGAGGCGGCGCAACTGAGCCTGCAATTCAAGTATTTTCTGCCCAAGCAGGCTCCGGCGAGTGGCTTGCCCAGTGAGTTGGACTATGATTGCCTGTTTGCCGGGCAGATACGCGATGACGACTATACTTTTACTCTGGGCGTTACCGTGCCCATAATGACCCTATGCCCCTGCTCCAAGGAAATTGCTGACCGCGGTGCCCACAGTCAGCGCGCGCAACTGACTGTCCGCCTGCGATCGGCTAATGGCTTCATCATCTGGCTGGAGGACCTGGTGCCGCTGCTGGAGACGCAGGGCAGCAGTGAGATCTTCCCGATCCTCAAGCGCACTGATGAGAAGCTGATCACGGAGCGGTCTTATGACAATCCCAAATTCGTTGAGGACGTGGTACGGGATACAATCCTGGCCCTGCGCCAACTTCCCGAAGTGAGCTGGTTTTCCGTAGAATGTAAGAGTTACGAGTCAATTCACAATCACATCGCTTATGCTTATGCGGAGAGTGGTGGATAGTAATGGAAGTAAGGGAGATTGTCATAGCGCTAATCCTCGCTGGTTTAGGAGCGTGGCTACTGTGGCGCGGCTACCGGTTCTGGAACTCGCTGATACGGAAGGCCGGGCAGGTCGGCGAAGAATCCGAGGCCCCAGCCATTGAGGACGTAGAAGTCAGCGGGTCAGTCGGAGTTGATGAGCTAGTTTTCCTGTTCGCTCACGAGTTTGTCAGCTCACCACGGCCAACCCAGCAGGGAGGCTCAGTTGGTCAGATTGCTGCTGCTCCGCTTACTGACGAGACGCTGGATACCCAGGATTGGGCTAACCAGCTTATCTACGCGGTGCTGGCTGACCACTATCAACAGGGCGGCCTGGAATTTCGGGTCACCGAGCGGACGCCTACCCTGATGCCGCCCTTCCCCCACAAAGCCTGGGAGTTACAAGTGTGCCGGCACCGGCCACTGGCCGCTTCGCCTCTGGGCAGTTGTATGAGTATGGCCTTTGATATGGTGCACAAGCGCCGGCGGGTCAAGCAGGCCAGCCGGGGTGCTGACCAGGGCGAACCCGAGCAGGTTTGGTGTGCTCTGGATGAGTTGGTGGAGTGGGTAGTAAAGGCCGTGCGCACCGAAATGAGCTTCTGGCAGCGCCAGGGCATCTACCACGACCTGCGCAACTATGTCCAGGAGGCGCTGGTCGCCACCGGCTACCTGATAGAGCAGCCGCGCCGTACCTGGCTGGAACGGCTGCGGCGGCGCCAGTTTCGCCCTAACCGCCCGGCCATTGACCGGCTGCAAGCGGACGCCAAAAGTCTCAAGGAGCGGTTGGCGGAATTCCGCCAGGAGCACGGTTCTGCCCCGGCCCGGGAGACTTGCGAAGACTTGCTGGCTCCGATTAAAGAGACGGTAGCCGCCGACCTGATGAATCCCGAGGGCCCCCTGGAGGAGCTACCTCTGGACGACTGCCTGCGGGCAAGCATCTACGAGGTGTTGACATCACTGCGCGAGCTTGAACCCAAACAAGGGGGGATGTGATCCGATGCCCCGCGAAGAGATAGTTGAATGGATGGTGATGATAGCGATAATCGTGACCTGGTGGCCGATGGTATTCTTAGGCTGGGGACCGGCATACTATAAATACCCTCTGTACGCTGTATCTTTCATTGCCCTGGCTATCATCTTCGCCCGCCGCCTGCGCCGCGTCCACGCCGGCCTCGCCGAAAGCGAGCGGATGAAGCAGGCCGCTCCCAAATCGGAGGCTGATAAGAAGCTGTAGGCTTCGCCTATATGCCGTATCCTATAATCAGGCGTTTGGGTAGGAAAGATGTCGCGGTTCTTTGGGGGTATATTCACCTGCATGGGCGAATATCCGTACAAAGGAGGCTACAAAATGCGTAGACATACGGTAACAGTATTGGTGGCAGCACTGGTCTTAGTCTTATTGGCGGGGTGTGGGGGTGGGGGTGGGCCCGCGCCAACTCCTCCGTCTCCTGACATTCGTTTGATACAGCCCGGCGACCAATGGAGCTACAATATGAGTGGAACTCTCAGTGCCCAGGGTCAAACGGTCCGCATTTCCGGCACTATGACAGATACGGTCTACGACCTGGGGCTGGTTTCTCCCAGCGGGCAGATGTGTCTTAGCCAGCAACGGGTTTTGAACTATACGGCTAATGGCCAACAATATGTGGAGACATTCTGGCTGCATTTTGCTCAACCAGGCGGTGGCAGGTCTCTCTACACCTACGGCACGCGGGAGGGTGGCTCCGATAGCTGGTATACATCGCCAGTAGATGGTTACCTCGATACACGCAGCCCTGTCGTTGTTGGGGATCAGCATAGCCAGACCGTTACTTCACCGGGTGAGCCTGCAGAGACGAGAACTTGGCGGGTAAAAGGGACAGAGTCCGTTTCAGTGCCCGCCGGCCGTTTTACGGCCTACGTGATAGAAACCACAGTAGACGGAGCAACCGGCACTGGGTGGTTTGTGCCGTCGCTCGGCCATAAAGTCAAGCGCGATATGGTCAGTACAGTTGACTATCAAGGGACGCCTGTAACCGCGAACCTCAGCTTATCTCTTCGCTCATACGATACTAGTGTGCCGCCGTCTGCTACCGGCGGCGTAACCGGTCGCATTGTTGACGTAGTTAGCCTCCAGGGCATAGGAAATATGACGATTACCATTGGCGGGCAGCAGGGCGTCTCCCAGGCCCCGGACGGTTCCTTCATCATTAGCAACATTATCATTGGCAATCACCAAGTTGTAGTCACGCCTACTGCCCAGTTCGTACCAGTCTCTGCGGCACCCATATACGTTAGTGTGCAAGCCGGGACTTATACCAATCTGCCAGATCCCATTTATGTCATCGACCCGAATTATATTCCCTAATATGTACTTGAATAATAACTAGCCCATGGCACAGGCTCACATATCCATGAAATAGAAGTTGCCGCCTAGTATGTCAAAGATTACGACCCGATGCAAGTAGAAGACTTCCTACAACACATAACCAACAGCGTAGATTATCAGGCGCAGCATGAAACACCGTCAAAGTCAGGTCCTTTTCAGTTTTAAGTGCCGGCGGCCGAATAGGATATTGACAACATAGACAAGTTAATGGACAATAGAATGGACAATAGCCGAACAGAAAAGAAGGAGGTGGGGCGGTGGCTACAAACCTGGAGACCAACAGGTTCACGTCTGAGAGCCTTTCGGTAAGCGAGGCCCGCCAGTGTCTGACCCAGTTGCCGGAGAGATTACAACAGGAGGAACTTGGCGCCCTCGCGGTGACGCGGCGAGGCGAACCGGTAATGGCCATTATGTCCTGGGAACTCTTTGAGAGCATCACCGAGACGCTGGAGGTCCTCGGGGACGAGAAGTTGATGGCAGCTTTACGCGAAAGCATCCAGGCCATTCGGGACGGTAAGACCTTCACCTCCGAGCAGGCCCGGAAAAAACTGGGACTATGACCTACCAGGTACGTTGGACGGAACCGGCACTGGAGCTGTTGGGGGAGATAGCTGACCAGCGGATTCAGCGCCACCTGCTGGAAGCTGCGGCTGAGCTATCAACCGACCCCGATAAACGAGGTCGCCGGCTAACGGGCGACCTCGCTGGTTATTGGTCGCTGCATTGGTCACGTTACCGAATCATTTATCTGATAGATGACGAGGGCGAGAAGGTATTTGTGCTGGCCGTCGGCATGAGGCAGGAGCACAAACCCAGAGACATCTACCAACTGGCTAAGAGGCTTCTACGCCGGGGTCTTCTTGAACCACCCACCGAATGAACAGGAGTTACCAAGTAACGCCGGATGCAAGTTGAAGACTTCCTACAACACATAACCAACAGCGTGGATTACGACGGGCAGATAGTCCGGGCTGAGCGCCTGCCGGCGCGGGAGGCGCAGTTTGGGGAGCTGTCGGAGCCGCTGTCCGCGCCGGTGCGGGAGATGCTGGCCCAGCGGGGCATTGAGCGGCTCTACACTCACCAGGTAGCGGCGATTGAGGCAGTGCGCCGGGGCGAAAGCGTGGCAGTGGTCACCTCTACCGCCAGCGGCAAGACCCTTTGCTACAATATACCGGTGATAGAGAAGCTGCTGGCGGACCCGCAGAGCCGCGCCATATACCTATTCCCCACCAAGGCTCTGGCCCAGGACCAACTGCGCGGGCTGGAGAACTTCGTGGATCCGGCCAGCGGCATAGACCTGAAGGCCGGCACCTATGACGGCGATACTCCCACCAGCCTGCGCCGCAGCCTGCGGGATGAGGGCAATGTCATCCTGACCAATCCCGATATGCTCCACTGCGGGATTCTGCCCAATCATTCGCGCTGGGCGCATTTTATCGAGCGGCTGAGCTTCGTGGTCGTTGATGAGATTCACACTTATCGGGGTATCTTCGGCAGCAACGTGGCTAATGTCATCCGGCGGCTGCGCCGCATCTGCCAGCATTACGACGCCAACCCGATATTCATCCTGGCCAGCGCCACCATCGGCAATCCCGCCGAGCACGCCGAGAAGCTGATTGGCAAGCCGATAACACTGGTAGACAATGATGGCGCTCCCCACGGGCCAAAGAGCTTTGTACTGTGGAACCCGCCGTACCTTGATGACAGCCGTATGGCCCGCCGCAGCCCCAATATTGAAGCCCAGCGGCTGATGACTTCCCTGATTGCCGACGAGAATGTCCAGACCATCACCTTTGCGCGGGCGCGGGTGACCGCCGAGCTGCTGTATCGGTACGTCCAGGACGCCCTGCGCGAACGCGACCCGCGGCTCGCCGAGACCATTCGGCCCTATCGCGGCGGCTATCTGCCGGAAGACCGCCGGGCTATTGAAAAATTGCTATTTGAGGGCGAACTGATGGGCGTAACGTCCACCAATGCTCTGGAGCTGGGCATTGACATCGGCAGCCTGGATGCTTCCTTAATCGTCGGCTACCCGGGCAGCATCGCCAGCACCTGGCAGGAGGCCGGTCGGGCGGGCCGCGGCAGTGAAGAGTCGCTGGCGGTTCTGATTGCCCATAACCGGCCTATTGACCAGTATCTTATGCACCACCCGGAGTATTTCTTCGGCCAGAATCCCGAACGAGCGGTGATTGACCCGGAAAACCCATTCATACTCTATCGCCATCTGCGTTGTGCTATGCAGGAGCTGCCGCTTACGGGCCGTGACACTGAGCTATTCGGTGAGAATATCGGCGGAATTATGGAGATACTGGCTGAGGAGGGCCAGGCCAAGGAAATCAAGGGCGCATGGTACTGGACCGGCCCCAGCGCTCCAGCGCTGGATGTCAATCTGCGCAATGCCGATGATCACAACTACGTCATTCAAGATATCACCGATGAGAGCCAGGTAATCGGGCAGATTGACGAGTGGGGCGCGTTTTCTATGCTGCACAATGAGGCTATCTATCTGCACGGCGGCCAAACCTATATGGTGGAGAAGCTGGACCTTGAACAGCGCATCGCCTACGTGCGCAGCGGTGACTTTGACTATTACACGGTGGCGGTAGACCGCACGGACATTCGCCTGTTGGACGTGCCCGAGGAGCCGCCGGTTGAGCAGCCCTGGCGCATCAGTCAAGTCGGCTACGGGCCGGTGGAGGTTACCAGCCTGGTGTATATGTTCCGCAAGATAAAATTCTACCAGCAGGACAGCATCGGGTTTGGTAATCTGGACTTGCCCGCCCAGACCCTGGATACCATGGCGATGTGGATAGTCCCGCCCCGCGAAGCCCTGCGGCGTATCCGCAGCTACCACCGTGACCCGGCTGAGGCGTTGCTGGGGGTAGCCAATGCACTGGGTGGGGTGTTGGGCCTGCACGTAATCTGTGAGAGCAGCGATGTGGGCACCACCATTGACACCAGCAATCTGTTGTCACCGGCGATATTCATTTATGACCGTTATCCGGGCGGGCTGGGGTTCGCCCGGAAGTGCTATGATTTGGTGGAGGAGATTCTGACTGCCACGCTGGAGTTGATTGAGGAGTGTCCATGTGAGAATGGTTGCCCCTCGTGCGTCGGCTCGCCCCTACCACGCTTCCAGCCTTCGGCGGAGGACATTGACAGTCGCGGGCAGGTGCCTGACAAGGAAGCCGCTCTGTGCTTACTTCACGATATGCTCGAGCGGGAACCCTATGAGCCACCCCTACCTCCGGGATATGCGGAACAGGCCGAACCGGCAGCGGTTCCGGCCGCTACTGATGTAGTTGCAGGACCGGCCCTGGAAATCAAACCCCTGCCGGAGTACGTGGCGCGCAAAATCCGCAGTCAGATCCACGACCTCCAGCAGCGTCGTCGCCACCATTAAGCTATGCCTGAACTACCCGAAGTAGAAACCATCAGACGGGACCTCAGTAAGACCATCGTAGGCCGAACCATAACCAAGGCCAAGGCCCACGACGAGAAGATTCTGGAAGGCATTGGCGCGCGCTGGTTTGCGCGGCGATTGAAGGGCAAGACCATAACCGGCCTGCGGCGGCAGGGCAAGGTCCTGATAATAGAGCTTTCCAGTGGCCTCTGC
>JAUWJN010000146.1 GCA_030607655.1 bacterium | reverse complement strand
CTGCCCGCAGGAGGGGCGGATTGTGGAGGATGAGTATGCCAAGCTGGGCCGCGACGAGCCCGGGTTCCGGGTCAGTGAGGTGTGTGGAGCGACGGCGGCTGTACCCCAGCCGGCGGTGCCTGCCCCGCCGGTGACGGCCCCCGTCGCGGCGGCTCCGGCTCCAGGCGTCCCTGCGCCGCGCAAATCCAACGCGGTGGTTATACTGGTAGTGGTAGGCGCCGTCGTGGTTATGGGGCTGGCTGTCCTGGCCATCCTGGCTGCTATTCTCTTGCCCGTCTTTGGCCGGGCGCGAGACAAGGCCCAGCAAACCGCGTGCATGTCCAACCTCAAGCAGATCGGCGTCGCCCTTCACATCTACGCCACCGAAAACGACGACAGCCTGCCGCCCGCCGACTCCTGGCGCGAGGCGCTGGAGCCGTACCTGCAGGCCGAGGAGGTCTACATGTGTCCGAGTACCGGGGAGCAGTATGTCTTCAACGAGGCATTGGGTGGCCAGAATATTGAAGCGATTGGCAATCCCACGGAGGTGCCGATGGCCTGGGACGCGCCCTCGGCCTATGACCCAGAAATCGGGCCCCACTTGGGCGAGTTTAACGTGTTGTACGTGGACGGACACGTGACAACTGTTGAGCAGCTACCCCCGCCGCCTTAGCCCAGTTCAATCATCCGCTCGACGGACTGGCGGGCTTTGTCCACAACGTCGGGTGGTATATTTATTTCCCCCGTCATATTCTTGAGGGCATTGAGCACCTTCGGCAGCGTGGTCTTCTTCATATTGGGGCACAGGGCCTGCTCAATCGGGTAAAAAGTCTTGTCGGGGTTTTCCTTCTGGAGCCGGTAGGCCATCCCTTTCTCGGTCCCCACAATAATCTCCGCAACGTCGGTCTCGCGGGCGAATCTGACCATGCCGCCCGTGGAGGTGACGACATCGGCCATGTCTCTGACTTCTTTAACGCACTCGGGGTGCACGATTACCGCCGCGTCAGGATGCTCCTGCTTCAGCCTCTGGATGATTTCGGGGCGAATGTTAAGGTGAGGGGCGCAGTGGCCGGGATACAGCACTATCTTTTTCTCCGGCACTTGTTCCTGGGTCCATTCACCGAGATTGACATCGGGCACAAACAGGATCGGCTCCTCCGGCAGTGAGCACACCTCTGCCACAGCATTAGACGAGGTACAGCAAATATCTGACTCGGCTTTTACTGCGGCGGTGGTATTCACATAGGCCACCACGGGCGCGCCCGGATGCGCGGCCTTGAAGTCCCGGAGTTGCTGGGCGGTAATCATATCAGCCATCGGGCAGCCGGCGGCGACATCGGGCATCAGGACTGTCTTGTCGGGCGCGAGCAGTTTGGCGCTTTCGGCCATAAAGTGCACGCCGCAGAAGATTATGACCTCGGCATCGGTGGCCGCTGCCTGTCGGCTAAGGCCCAGGGAGTCGCCCAGGAAATCAGCCATATCCTGGATTTCAGGCAACTGGTAGTTATGCGCCAGGATGATCGCGTTGCGCTGAGTTTTGAGTTTATTTATTTGTGCTACAAGTTCGGACTGGTCAGCCATACTAAACACCTGTTACTGGTGAATGTCGATCATTTTCAGCTAAGTAGATAGTATCACCTTTGCGCGGATAAGACAAGCGGACTATCCCGCAGGTGCCGGAAGTCGTTGCTCATAGCTGTCATTGCTAATAGCTTGCCGTACTGGGCCGGCCTCGCTTCGCTCGACACGGCCCCTCCGAACGGCAATCGGGGCAGGCGTGCCCCTCCTACCGCATTGATATGTGCCGTTCCCCCCCGGTTCCCTGTCCCCCATCCCCTATGAAACGCGATAGACTTCAGCATCACATTGTGTTATAATCGCACGGTTGCACAAGCAAGCATGATGCATACGGTGCTTGCACCATATGGGGATACGATTAGCCAGGAGGCGGCGGGAATGAAGATCTATATGTGCACCGATCTCGAAGGGCCGGCGATGATTAGTACGTTCGCGCAGACCCGTGATGTCACCCCGGAGGAGAAGCAGCGCTCGGAGCACTTTCTGACCGGCGAAGTCAATGCGTGCGTAGATGGCATCCTGGACTTCGACCCGCAAGCCGAGGTTGTTGTCTGGGATGGACACGGTGGCGGGGGCATTGACCAGATGCAGTTTCATCCCCGGGCAAAACTTATCGCGCGTGGTCCCATCAGCGCGCCTTACTTTCTGGATGAAAGCTACGATGCGCTGATGTTCGTGGGCCAGCATGCGAAGATGGGCGAGCGCGGGGTGCTGTGCCATACCTATTCGAGCCAGACCGTTGAGTATTACAAGATAAACGACATTGAGATGGGTGAATTTGGGTGCCGGGCGCTGATGGCTGGCACTATCGGTGTCCCCACCGTACTGGTTACCGGTGATGACGTGACCTTCGCGGAGGCGCGCGAGCTGGTGCCGAATATCGTGGGAGCGGTAGTGAAATGGGCGCTGGGCCGGGAGCTGGCGCTGCACCTATCGCATGAAGCCGCCTGCGCGCTGATCCGCGAGAAAGCGGCTGAGGCTTGCGCAAAGATTCCCCAGATTAAGCCCTACTATTTCCCCGGGCCGTACACTTTTGAGGCTCGTGCGCAGGAGGGGTGCAATGCAAGAGGTGTGCGACCTGGGGCCCAGATAATTGACCAGCGAACGGTACGGATTACTGAGGATGATATCTGCCAATTGCCCATTTAGTAGACGAGGGTTGACCAAAATTATTACTTTGCTATAATAGGGTATAATCCTAACTGAAAAGTGGGGCCCGTAGCTCAGCGGCAGAGCAGTCGGCTCATAACCGATCGGTCGGTGGTTCGAATCCGCCCGGGCCCACCATATTTTGACAGTATGTTCATCAGACCACTCCGAGTTACACCCCCCATCGGGGCGGGGAGGTGGCGGGAGTGGTCTATTCACAAAGGCTGCCCGTCAGCCTAATGGCCGGGTGAGAACAGTGCTTGAGGTAATAGCTGACTACATTAAGGCCCGCCGACATAAACTGGGCAAACACATCTTATTCATTGGTAGCAGCGTCAAGATTCCCCCTGAGGATATCCCCCTCAGCGCCTTGCTGGAGCAACTGGCTAGCGAGCAGGTCGGACATTCCTTCCCGGAACTAGCCGTGGAGCGCCGCGGGGCCGCGGCCCTGGAGCAATTCGTCCAGCAGACACCTGACCACGCCCAGCGTTGTCGGCTCCTGCGGGAAAAACTGTCCGCCAGCCGGCCGGCCGAGGGTCACACACAACTAGCTCGCCTGGTCAAGGAGGGCTACTTCCCTACTATTTTTACTATGGAGCCTGATGACCTATTGGAGAAGGCTCTCCATACTCAACATCTGGAGCCGGAGACTGACTATCACTTGCTAGTGGCGGGAGTTGATGAGCCGGAGGTCATATCAGTAGCGCTCAAGGAGTCAACGCGGCTGGTGATAGTCAAATGTGGCGGGGACCTGGACAGCAAATATCTTCCTCTGACTGCCGCCGAGATAGATGCCGGCCTTCAGCCGATAGGTGCCTTTATCGCTGAGGCCTTTAGCGTACTAGCCATCTTTACTGCCTACGGCGAGCGGGACCGACCCTTGCTGAGCTATGTGCCCCGGGACGGCGGCAAGGTATTCTGGGTCAATACCCTGGTTCCCGTTAGCGATGAGCAGATGTATACTGAGCTGAAGTTAGAAAGCCCCACCAGCATCGAGTACCATCGCCTGCAGCCTTAGGTAGTGGCGATGCTGCAGTCGCGCCAGTCCGCCCGGCATATGTTGGTGCGCGAGGCGGGCTCGTTCAATGAGTTTTTCGGGAAGCTGCAAGACTGGTTTGAGCACCGCCGCACCAGCCGCTCCCGCCGGCGCAAGGAGCTTACTGTTCTGCGCGGGGGGCCGTATCGGCTTCTGGATTATTTTGATGTCCAGGACAGCGAGTTCTTCTTTGGCCGGGAGCAGGCGATTGAGGAGGTCATTGACCTAATCCGCCGCGAGCCGCTGGTGGTGGTATTCGGCCGCTCAGGTATTGGCAAGACCTCTCTGATCAGAGCAGGAGTAATGGCCCGTCTTCTGGGCCTGGACAAAGATGAAACCCCGGTCGAGGAGGGAACGCCGTGGCTGCCCGTCTATGCCCACTGCCAGGACGACCCCGCCGCCAGCGTGGGGCAAGCTGCCATCAAGGCCGCTGAGCAAGCTGGTTATGAACTGCCGGCGGCGCTCGCTGCGGCCCCATTAGGGGAGCTATTAGCCCAGACAGCTCAGATAACGGGGCATCGCGTAGTAGTCTTCCTGGATCAGTTTGAAGAGCTTTTCGTCAAACTAGGCCAGCAGGTACGCGATAGATTTGTCAGTGAATTGCAGGCTTACCTGGCCGACGCCACGAGTGATCCGCATATAGTGCTGAGCGTGCGCGAGGATTTCGTCGGCGAGTTATATGAGTTGCAGGACCGGCTGCCGGGCATAATGCATAATATGTACCGGCTGCGCAAACTGGACCACGAGCAGGCGCACAGCGCCATCCTCAAGCCGGCGATAAACTTCGATATCCAGATCGAGAGAGACTTAGTGGACCGGCTAGTAGAAGATCTGCATCGCGACGGTGTCGAACCAGCCCAACTACAAATTGTCTGTCACCGCTTGTATGAGGCCCTTTCGCCGGGCTCACAGACTATTACCCAACAGACCTATCAGCGTCTGGGTAAAGCGGAAAAGATACTGGCTGACTATCTGGACTATGCTCTGAGCCAGTTGCCACTGGTAGAGCGGCGCATTGCGCGGGCTATCCTTAAAGATATGGCAGCCTCCTCCGAACTAAAGGCCACTCGTCCGGGGGAGCGTATTGCCCAAGAGGTAGGTCAGACTCAAGAGACGGTCGAACGGGTTCTGGCGAAGCTGGTGGACTATCGGCTAGTGCGGAGCATCGAGCGGGATAAACACCGCACCTACGAGCTAGTCCACGAATACCTGTCAGAGAAGGTACAGGACTGGATGTCCCAGGAGGAGATCAACCTCAAAGATGTCCAGGATTTGCTGACCCGCGAGCTTCACAACTTCCAGAAATTCGGCTTGCTTATGGGCCCCGAGAGGCTGCGTATTATCGGCGAACATCGGCGGGAGCTACGCATCTCCCCCGAAGAATTAGAACTAATCATTCGCAGCGCGGCGGCTCATAATGTTGACATCGAATACTGGTTTGGCCGCGCCGCGGGATTGGGTGGGACCCGCTACCCCGTATTCGCCGCCCTGCTGACCGACCCGTCTGGGCCCGTACGGAAAACGGCCTACCAGCATCTGACCCATCATCTGCACCGCGACTTGATACCGGCTTTAGTGCAAGGTGTGGAAGACGAGATACCCGCCATACGTCGACAGGCCCGGCGATATCTAAAAGTTCTGGAGAGGGAACTGACTAAGTTGCTTCATACTGCCCAAAGCGACCAGCGTCGGCTAGCAGCCGAGGGGTTGGGCCAGATCGGCAGCCGCCGCTCCGGCCAGATGTTGATTGAAGCCCTGACCGACGATGACGACCAACTAACTGAAACGATCACCGACTCGCTGCGCCAGTTAGGAGAGGAGCGCGGCGCGGAGTTGCTGTGGCGGCGGGTCACCTCACAGTCTAATCCTTCCTGGATCGCTGCCTATGCCCTGGGCCAACTGTCGGTGTCTGATAAGGCGCTGGCTAAGCTGTTGCGCGCCGCCCAAAGTCGTAGGGTCGCCGCGCCGGTAATATATGCGTTGGGCCTAGCCCAGAGCCTGCGACACGAGTTTGACCAGGCTGAAGCCAGCCTCCAGCAAGCCCAGCAGTCAGCCACTACACCTGTAGCCCACAGGTACATCCACCGCGCTCTGGCGGCAGTGAAGATAGGGCGAGAGCAGGCCGCGGTGGGCAGTGACCGCTGGTTGATGGTTGGCGGCAACCCGCAGCACTCTCGGTATCTCGCCCAGACTCTACGCCCGCGTCTGAAGCAGGTATGGGCAACGCGCACCCAGGGGCCTATCTTTGCCTCCCCAGTGATAGCTGGCGGGATAGTCTACGTTGGCTCCCGCGATAATAACTTCTATGCGCTAGATAGCCAGCGGGGTACGGTGCGCTTCCAGTTTCCTACCCGTAACCGCATAGAAACCGGCGCCGTGGTAGCCGGGAACACAGTTGTCTTCGGCTCGACCGACGGGAACCTGTATGCTCTCCAGACTACTTCCGGTGAGGAGCGCTGGCGCCGCCCGCTAGCTGGGCCGATCCGGGCGGCCGGCAACGTTACTGACAATCGGATATTTGTTGGTGATGAGACCGGTACGCTCTGGGCTATTGATGTGGACAGCGGCCAAGTTATCTGGCAAATGCCTACTGAAGATCAAATACTGACCGCGCCTGCCGTGGCTGAGGACGTGGTAGTAGTCGGCTCCTGGGACAATCGCCTCTACGCATGCCAGGTCGCCGACGGCCAGCTTCGCTGGCGGATTAATACCAATGGGCCGGTCTCTTCCTCCCCGGCAATCAGCGACGGGAAGGTATTCTGTGGCTCAGACGCCGCTATGGTATATGCCGTTGATTTAGCCTCAGGACAAATCACTTGGCAGACGCCCCTGGGCGGTAGGATACGCGCCTCGCCGGCGGTTAGTGACGAACGGCTGGTGGTCGGCTGCACCGACGGATTCGTCTATTGTCTGGATAAGGTTAGCGGACAAATATTATGGAAGGCAGAGACGGGCGAGGAGGTCCTGGCCTCAGCGGTGATCACCGGCGAGATTGTCT
>JAUWJN010000123.1 GCA_030607655.1 bacterium | reverse complement strand
GTACAAGCCGCCGGGCCAGCACAGCGGCCCTCGGCGGGGCGTATGCGGCGAAGCGCAGCGCCGCCCGCTACGTTGGCGCCGTAAGGTGAATCCATCCCTGAAGATCGCGTAGCGGCCGACTCCGCCAAAGTAGCTATGGCTACGTCGGCTGGACAGGTTCTCAATCTGCGCGGCGCCGACACTATACGCGGGGTTGAAGAACCCCGTCTCCGCAGAGAAAGGGGGCCTCTGCCGGCGCTGATAGTGCAGCGCTCGGCGGAGGCCGATGTGCAGGCCGGCCACCGTTATCCCCTGAGCGCGCCCGTTACTTTGGGCCGCGGCCCTCATAATACCATCGTCCTCGCCGACCGCTATGTATCTAAAGACCACGCCATAATATATCTGCAAGCCGGGCGGCATCTGCTTTGCGACCAAAACTCTACCAATGGCACCTATCTGAATGGCGCCCGGACCACCGAGCCGGTGCCGCTGGCCAACGGGGACGAAATCAGCATCGGCACCACTGTATTTACGTACCAAGCCGAAGAATAACCCCGGCTGCTCTGATGAATTAGAGGAGTGAGTACCCCATAGAATCGGGCCGTCGCACTGAAATTACACTAATAACCATCGTCACGGGCATTGGTATTCTGGGGCTGTGGCTGCTCTTCGCGGTTACTGATGAGCCAGTGGCGCGGGCTATCCGGGTAGTAGCGGTTCCCGGGGCGGTGCTAGCGGCCGCACTATTGCTCGACCTAATCAAGGGGCATCGCGACCGATTCCTACTACCTCTAGTGGCCCTATTGACCACGCTCAGTGTAATATTCCTGTCGCGGCTAGATTTGTTCCTGGCCACCAAACAGATTATGTGGGTACTGATGGGCAGTGCTCTGATGGTGGCAACGTATTTTTTGATAGATGATATCAGGACTCTGGCGCGTCTCAAGTACCTCGCCGGAGGGGCGGCGGTGGCATTGCTGGCGGTTACCGTGTTATGGGGCACTGAGCACCACGGCGCGCGGTTGTGGCTCAGCATCCCTGGTCTGTTCTCCTTTCAATCTGGCGAGGTGGCCAAGCTACTAATGGCCATCTTTCTGGCCGGCTACATTGCCGACCGTGGCTCGGTTAGACAACGGCCCCGCCCACTGGCCCCACTGCTGTTAATAGTGATATTCGCCTTAGCGCTATTTGTCGGCCAGCGCGATCTGGGAGCTGCCGCCTTATTCTTCGGGCTTTTTATTGCGATGTTATACCTGGGCACCGGCCGCAAGGGCTACGCTATAGCGGGCATTGTCCTATTCTTAGCGGGAGCAGTGGGTGCCTACTACGCTTTCCCGCACGCCGCGGTGCGCATTCAGGCCTGGCTAAATCCCTGGCAAGCCCCCCAGCACGGCGGCTACCAGTCTCTGCAGACCTTATTTTGCCTGGCCGAAGGCGGCATAGGCGGTACGGGCCTGGGCCAGGTCCCACTGGGCAATCTGCCGGCGGCGAGCACCGATTCAATTCTCGCCGTAATCGGCCATGATTTGGGCCTGTTGGGGATAGTGGCGGTAGTACTACTATACACCTTGTTATGCGTTCGGGCTTATACGATAGCCCAACGAGCTGCCGATGGCCCCGGCGGGCCGCAGGCTCGGGCTGAAGGCAGCTTCGGCGCTTTGCTGGCGGCGGCGCTTGCCACTATATTTGCCCTGCAGAGTCTAATCATTATGGGGGGAGTGGTGAGGCTCATACCTCTGACTGGTATTACTTTGCCCTTTGTGAGCTACGGCGGCACCTCAATAATAGTCAACTTTATTGCGGTGGGCTTGCTGCTAGCTATAGTGCGAGATTGCGGCCCGCCAACGCCTGAGCACAGAAACTAAGACGCTATGCGCACGCTGCAGACCAATATAATCAAATTAAGCCTGGTGCCCTTAGTAGGATTTCTTATAGTATGTATTTCCCTGGGCTACTGGCAGGTCATTCGTGCTCCCGCGCTGCGCGCTCATCCCTATAATGACCAGGCCCAGCAGCGAGCGAAGAGCATCCAGCCCGGCCAGGTTTACACTTCTGACGATCAACTAATCCTCGGGGTGCGCCAGACCCCGGAGGGGTGGGTGCGCGCCTACCCGGCGGGGGAGGTCTATGCCCATCGGACCGGCTATGACTACAAGACCGGTCTGTCGCAAGGGTTACACCAGGCTTTGTTGGGCGTCGGCCGCTACGAGAATTTCTGGCGCAATTTCCGAAATGGCCGCCCCACTGGCTTGAATGTAATCCTAACTCTGGACAGTTCTGCGCAGGCCACGGCCGCCCGACTACTGCGCGGCAAGCGGGGGGCGGTAGTGGCGCTCCAGCCCCAGACCGGTGCGGTGCTGGCCCTGGCGAGCGCGCCGAGTTACGACCCCCAGCGGGTTTTAGACAATGATATAGTCTATGAGATGTTCCGCAGCGATCCGGCCTCCCCCGAACTCAATCGGGCGTTACAGGGGTTATATCCTCCCGGATCAGTGTTTAAGATTTTTACTGCCGCGGCGGCCCTGGACGCCGGAGTTGCCAATCCGCAAACTGTTTTCACCTGCGCCGGTGCCGAGACCATCGCCCACACCCTGGTGAAGTGCCGCAACGCCTCCGGGCACGGCCGCGTAAGTCTAACCTGGGCGCTGGCTGATTCGTGCAACGTAACCTTTGCCAAGCTCGCCGAGCAGCTAGGGCCGCAGCGCTTTCGCAGCTACGCCAAAAAGTTTCACTTGCTGGACAGTGCCAAGTTGTGTTTACCCGGCAAGTCAGGCAAGATGGCTGACGTATTGGCCTACAAGGGCGAGAGAGAACTGGTACAGGCCGGTTTCGGCCAGGGAGCCACCTTGCTTACGCCCGTGGCGGTAGCTCAACTGGCCGCCACCATTGCCAACGGCGGCCAAGTAATCCGACCGTATCTGGTAGATAGTATTGAGGAGTTCAATGGGCGAGTAGTCTACCGCGGGCGTGGACAGCACCTGGGCCAGGCCATAAGCCAGCAAACTGCCGACCAGGTAGAAGGAATGATGGTGGTGGCTGTGGAAAAAGGTACTGGGGGGGGAGCGGCAATCAGGGGGACGGTAGTGGCGGCTAAAACCGGCTCCGCCGAAAATCCCCATGGCCCTCCTCATGCCTGGATAGTAGTGCTGGCGCCTGCTCATCAGGCCCAGGCCGTGGTGGTGGTAGTGGTTGAGAACGGAGGATCAGGCGGCGAAGTAGCCGCCCCCATTGCCCGGGAGGTCCTGAAAGCCTTACTGCGATGATAGTCAACACGACCTAACCAAGGAGGCCTAGTAGCGGCGGACTACGGAGGTGAGATGATGAAAGACAACATTATTGCCGGCAGATACCGGATAGAAACCGAGATCGGTCACGGCGGGGCAGCCACCGTCTACCGGGCCGTGGACACTACTCTGGACCGCACCGTGGCTATCAAGATACTCAACCCCGAATGGGCCGAGGACCCCGAAGTGGTGGCCCGCTTTCGCCGTGAGGCCCACGCCGCCGCCAAGCTGAATCACCCCCATATTGTCCAGATACTGGATACTGGTGTAGACGATGGTATCTATTACCTGGTGATGGAATACCTCCCTGAGCCTGACCTGAAGAAAATTATCCGCGAATATGCACCCTTGTCTGCGCGCAAGGTAATTCAAGTCGCTCAACAGTGCTGCCAGGCCCTGGCCTATGCACACAACCAGGGGCTAGTTCACCGCGACGTCAAGCCGCAGAATATCCTGTTTACTGACATAGGCATCGCCAAGCTCACCGATTTTGGCATCGCCGCCCTCGCCGGCGACGAGCCCCTGACCAGCTCAGGAATGGTCCTGGCCACTGCTCACTATATCTCACCCGAGCAGGCCCAGGGCAAGCCGGTGGGACCTCAGTCGGACCTGTATTCATTGGGCTGTGCAATGTACGAGGCCCTTACTGGCTGCACTCCTTTCACCGGCGCCACCCCGGCCCAGATAGCAGCGATGCATGTGCGCCAGCGGCCACCCTCCCCGCGCACTTTGAATGCTAATGTCACGCCCTCTGAGGAATATTTCATAAACAAGGCTATGGCCAAAGACCCTACCCGCCGGTACCGCTCCGCCCAGGAGATGCTGGCTGATTTGGATAAGTTAGCTGCGGGCCAGGAGCTGGACAGAACCGGGGTATTATCTGTATCCGAGGCCGCCACCCAGCCCTTCCGGGCCACACCCACCGTCCCCATCGAGCCGCCCGTCCGGCGCCAATCCGCCGCCGAGCGGGCCTCTAATGCCGCCCTCATCCGGGGGACAGTGGTGGCGGTCGTAGTGACATTGGTGGTCCTGGTGTTGATGGTGTGGCTGATACCACTTGCCTTTTACCCCGGCCGCACTCCTAAGATCATCCAGGTGCCCGGAGTTAAGGGATACACCGAGGCCCTGGCACGCGAGAAGCTGGCGGAAGCGCAACTGGAGGTGGGCAGAATTACCTACGAGCAAGATGACACTGCGCCCGAGGGAGTAGTGATTGATCAAATTCCGTCCTTAGGAGAGATGGTATCAGCGGGCATGGCTGTGGACCTGGTCATAAACCGGGGCAAAGAGATTGTCACTGTGCCTAAGGTCGCGGGTGACTCAGTGGCGACGGCGGCCACTACTCTGGCAGAGAAGGGGCTGAAGCTCGGGGAAATAGCCGAGAAGTTCAGTGATAAGGTCCCGACGGGCTACGTCATTGACCAGAGAATCGAGGCTGGCACCCAAGTCGAGAAGGGCACTGAGGTAGCCTTAGTAGTCAGCAAAGGCCCCGAGCCGGCCCAGCCCGAGCCGCCGGCGGACGGCGGCGAACCACCCGCAGAGCTACAACCGGCGCCGGTAGTTGAACCTTACGTGAGTATCAGCCTGGATGACACTTACCGGTCAGCGGACCCCACCGAGCGCCGATATCTGGTGAAGGTTACGGCAATGGGGCAGGACCCCGGCCAGCTCGTGGAGGTAATAAAACGAGATGAAAGTGGCAGTCCGGTAACCGAACTGCGCGAAGAGATGGATCCCGGAACTGCCAAACAACTGCATATTATTGGCAAAGGCAACACCACCATTGAAGTCTATCATAATGGTAGCCTAATCAAGCAGGTGCCCTTTACCATACACGAGATTCAGACCCCGTAAGTTGGGCCATGTAGATATACTATTGTTAAGGAGGCAGTTTACTATGAAGCAATTCTCAGTTCTATTGATCTGCGGATTGGTAGGGACGGCAGCTCTGGCGACGGTGACCAACTGCTGGGCGGCGCCGCAAATAGTCGCTGGAATCACCAATGTCGCCGCCGCGGCCAATGGGGGCCTTATCGTCGCTTACTCCAGCCAGGTGCTGGATGAAAATGGCCAAATAATGCCGGAATGGCAGGTCACCCATCTCATTGACGGCAAGTGTGTTCTCGGCAACTACATTCCCTCGGACTCTTACGGCTGGTCCTCACAGAACGTGCCTTCGCTGGAGGCTCCCGAGTGGGTAGTTTTCACCTTCGCGGGCAACGCTACCAGGCTCATTGGCCGGATTGTGATTGACCCCACCACTCCCGACCCCCTATTCATCGGTCGCTGGGTGCGCAATATCCGGGTAGAGGTCTCCACCACATCACCTGACGGGCCCTACCAGACGGTCGGCCGGTTCTTGGTCGTCAACAAGCCCCTCAAGCAGGCCTTTGACTTTCCCGCTACCGAAGCCAAGTATGTCCGCCTGGTGATTACTTCCAATCACGGTTCAGACAAGTGTGTCGAGATGGGTGAGGTAGAGATATATGAGGCCATCACGCCCACCGATACCCTTGACCAGTTGATCATCCGCCTGGAGAACCTGCTGCAGGACCTGAAGAAGTACCGCGATGTCCAGCTCTATCAGCAGCACCAGGAAGCTCTGAAAGAGGTTACCACCAAACCCGCCCCGCCGGCTAGCGAGTCGCCGCCGGCGGCCTCTACTGTCGGTGAAGGGTAAAACATTTAGTCCAGGGGAAAGAAGGGCGCAAACAGCAGCGGGTTGTTACTATTCATGGCACTCCTGCGGTCATTGGGGACTTGCCGGCTCCGACCGACATAGTCTGTCGCCAAGCTGGTCTACATCCCGCTCTGATAGATTTTGTCTACCAGTTCCATCGTCTTGACGGCATCCTGGAACGAGGTTAAGGGCTCCTGCCCTGATTTCACACAGTCAATAAAGTGTCGACTCTGGTGATAGAATCCGTAAAACTTGAAATTCTCGTCACTACCGGCCACTTGTTTGCTATCCAGCCTTTCTACGAACTCTTCCCCATCAGCGTGAATAACGGCCTCATAGTTGGGGTTGACGAAAGCCGAAATACCTGCGGCGTGCATCTCAAACTGATGTACCCGTCCCCCGCAGCGCCAGTTGCTCAGCAGGATGCCCAGGCAGTCGTTATCAAACTCCACCAGGGCATTAAAGGCAACGTCATATTTCATTCCCAGACTGCGCACTGAGCTGGCGACCTTGGTTACCTCGGCGTCAGCCAGAAAGCGCATGGTGTCAACGGCATGAACGGCATCAGAGGTGAGGATATCAACTGCCCCATTGTAATAAGGATGCATCGGGGCCTCAGTCCATTTGTAGAAAGTTGACACTACCTGATGCATCGCCCCCCCGTGCACAACGACCTTATCCCGACACAGCTCCAGCAGTGGTATATACCGCCGATTGAAGCCCACCATTCCGATGACCCCATTCTTTTCCGCGAACTCGGCCATCCATCGGATCTGATGAGTACTAACTCCGGGGGGCTTTTCAATGAAGACATTTATCCCGGACTCCAAGCAACGGATAACTATGTCATAAAGATGATGGGGCGGCATCAGCACATATACAGCGTCCGGCTGAGTCTCTTCCAGCATCTGCTGATAATCGGCATAGCGTTTTTCGATGCCGAACCGATCCGCCGTCTCATTCAGTTTACTTTCGACCACGTCACACAGTCCCACCATCTCCACATCATCAAACTCGGCCAGTGACGGATAGTGGACGGAGTTGGCCATGCCTCCTGCGCCAATGAGGGCAACTCTTACCTTATCAGTCATAACTTTTTCCTCCTGACAAATACCGATCCCGCAGGACCGGATACACTGTTACTGCCTATTTCCCACCTTCAATTCACCAATCAGGCCTGCTGCTCCTTCTCACTTACCAACTGATTTCAACCCCAGCCACCATTCCCTTGCTGTTGCTGCCCTTGCTGTCGT
>JAUWJN010000169.1 GCA_030607655.1 bacterium | reverse complement strand
GCCGTGGACGTGCGGGTAGAGGCGCCGATTCCCGGCAAATCGGCCATCGGCATTGAGGTGCCCAACGAACACCGCTCCCTAGTTAGCCTGCGCGGCGTGATGGAATCAGATCAGTTCCAGAAGCATCCCGGAAAGTTACCCATGGCCTTAGGGCGCGACATTGCCGGCCAGCCAATGATCGCCGATTTGGTGCCTATGCCTCATCTGCTGATAGCTGGCGCTACTGGGTCCGGGAAGAGCGTGTGCCTGCATTCGGCAATACTCAGCTTGATTATGAGGCATTCGCCCGAGGAGGTCCGGTTACTATTGATTGACCCCAAGCGGGTCGAGTTATCCATCTACGACGGCATCCCGCACTTAATCTCGCCCGTGGTTTATAGCGTCAAACAGGCAGCTAGCGTGTTGCATAAGGCCATCCGGGAGATGGAAAAGCGCTACGACAAATTTGCGCTGAAGGGGGTTAGCAATCTACCTGAGTATAATGAGTTGGCTCGCATGCCCAAAGAGGGCATTATTGACGAATTCGAGCCGCTTCCCCGCCTAGTTATCCTCATTGATGAGTTGGCTGACCTGATGATCCAGGCCCGGGCCGAATTTGAATACTCTATCTGCCGTGTTGCGCAGCTGGCGCGGGCGACCGGAATTCATCTGGTCGTCGCCACCCAGCGGCCCTCAGTGAAGGTAATTACCGGCAATATCAAGGCCAATATGCCCTCCCGGATCGCTCTGGCTATGGCTTCCATGCACGACTCCCGCACGGTTCTCGATGGTCAGGGGGCCGAGCGGCTGATTGGCAATGGCGATATGCTGTACGCACCATTGGATGCCTCTAAGCCTATACGAATGCAAGGCTCGTTTGTGCCCCGCAGCGATATTGAGAAGGTCGTGGCCTACCTCTGTGAACAGGGCGAGCCGGATTTCCAGATAATGCCTGATGTGCCCGAGGATGGAGAAGACTTCGGGGCCGAGCTGGACGCCAGCGATGAACTGTACGCGGCGGCGGTGCAGTATGTAGTCGCTGAGCAGCAGGCGTCAGTGTCAATGCTCCAGCGCCGCTTCAAGGTGGGATATGCGCGGGCGGGCCGTCTGATAGATATGATGGAGCGTCGCGGCGTGATCGGCCCCCACGAGGGATCCAAAGCCCGCCAGGTGCTCGTTGGTTCTGGCATGGCCGATGCCGCGTTAGCGGGAACGTTAACCCAAGATTATCCCTACGAGCCCTCGACCGACGAAGAAACAGACGAGGCTGAAGAGTACCTGGACGAAGTCTGATGGCGACCCGGGGCGAACAATCCTCATCTGATAAGCCCACTACCCAGTCTGGTCCCGCCGATTCTGAAGAGTGCCAGCAGCCTGATGTCCACCCCGCCAACTCCCTCAACAACCTGACCGGCAAACAGTGGATTAAGTTTACCAAGTCCTGGTTCGTCTGCGACTCGCCGCGCTACCACCGCAATAAGGACACCGAACTGCACCCCGCCCGCTTCCCCGAGGAACTAGTCGCTGACTTCATCAACTTCTTCACTAAGCCAAATGAATGGGTGTTGGACCCGTTCTGCGGTAGTGGGGCAACGCTGATAGCATGCCTGGAGGAGGAGCGTAAGGCCGTCGGAGTGGAGTTGTCACGTAAGTATGTTCAGATAACCCAGCAACGAATCCAGCGACTCCATGCTGACGGTAGTGCGCAGGTGCTGGCGGGAGATGCCGGGCACCTGACCGACTCGGCTCTGTGGCGCGACTGCTTAGCTTGTACGGATGGAGACCTACCGCAGTTTGACTTCATTATCACCTCCCCGCCGTACTGGAATATGCTGCACAAAAGCCGCGGTGGGGTGGAATCAGCTCAACAAAAGCGGGATAAGAAAGGGCTGGATACCCATTACTCGGAAAGCGAGAACGACCTGGGGAATATCGAGGATTATGACGAGTTCATCGAGGCCCTCGGTGCGGTCTTTGACCAGTGTCAGCGGCTGCTGAAGCCGGACAAGTATATGGTAGTGGTGGCGCAAAACGTGCGGGTGGCCGATGGCTATGTAATGCCGCTGGCCTGGGATCTGCAGAAGCGCATCAGCCGCACCTTCAGCTTCCAGGGTGAGCGCATTTGGTGCCAGAACACCAAACAACTGGGCATCTGGGGCTACCCCAAAATCTTCGTCCCCAACTACCACCATCACTACTGCCTGATATTTCGGAATGACCAATGATGCGTGCATCTGTTGTTGGAGGGGCCGCGTCGAGCGCAGCGAGGCCGGCCCGCGTGTCGTTCGTAGGGGCGGAAGTGCGAAGCATCTTCCGCCCGCCTTTTGCCTGAGCGTACAGTGGGCGGAACCTGCTGCTACGCAGCAAGTTTCGCCCCTACAGGAAGGGCGCCCGGCGCGCTGACAGAACTACGGTACGAGGGGCATGCTGGGCTGCCCGGAGGAAGTGGTAAAATGTGGATTATAGCGGCTGTGGCTGCACTATCGCTAGTTGCCTTGTGGTGCGTCTTCATGAGTTTCCGTCTTCGCGATTCGCAGGGGCTGAAACCATGGGACCTAGTGGCTTTGGTTCTGTTCGAGTTGGTTTTTTTGTGGTTTCTTTGCACAGACTTTCATCCATGGAATTCCTGGCCATTCAATGACTGAAAAAGCAACGATAGCCCTGGTATCGCTGGGCTGCCCGAAAAATCTGGTGGATTCGGAAGTAATGCTGGGGCTGCTGGAGCAGGCCGGCTATTCTATCGTGGAGGACACCGAGCAGGCGCAGGTGGTAATTGTCAACACCTGTGCCTTCATTCAGCCCGCGGAAGCGGAAGCTATTGAGGCCCTCCTGGATATGGCGGAACTCAAGCAAACCGGCCAACTCCAGGCCCTCATCTGCGCCGGCTGCCGGCCCCAGCGTTATATTGATAGCATCCAGGACGAACTGCCGGAAGTAGATGTCTTCCTGACTCCGGGGGCGGTGGAGCAGATAGTGTCGGCGGTTGAGTTGGCATTGAGTGGAAAGCGGGAGGTAATACAAGCCCCGCTTACCTACATTTACAATGCCGAAACGCCCCGCTGGCGATCGGCACCAGACTGGTCAGCCTATCTGAAGATAGCCGAAGGCTGCAGCAACCGCTGCACCTTTTGCACAGTGCCGGCCCTGCGCGGGCCATATCGCAGCCGCCCGATGGATGACATTGGCCAGGAGTTTTCTTCGCTGGTGAAGGAGGGTGTACGGGAAGTCTGTCTTATCGCCCAGGATACTACCAACTACGGCGCAGACTTGGAACCTCCCAGCTCGCTCGCGCAATTGATAGATAATTTGGCAGATTATGACTATGACGGCGGGCTGCGGATGATGTATATGTATCCCAGTCGGGTGTCGGAGCGTCTTATTGAGGCCATAGCTCGCGCTGAGGCAGTAGTGCCTTACTTCGACATACCTTTCCAGCATGTTTCTGCGTCAGTGCTGCGACGGATGGGCCGAGCCGGCAGTGCCCAGACGTATTTAGCGTTGATGGGCCAAATCCGCCAGATAATTCCCGACGCCGCTTTCCGCACCACCTTCATCGTGGGCTTCCCGGGTGAAACTGAGGAGGATTTCAATCTTCTGCTTGATTTCGTGCAACAGGCCAAGTTCGACCGCCTGGCGGTGTTTCGCTACTGGCCGGAGGACGGCACGCCCGCGGCTGAGATGCCCGACCAGGTCCCGGTGGAAGTAGCCAACCAGCGCCAGGAGGAGCTGTACCGCGTTCAGGAGGACATGTCATTAGCGAATAATGAGCAATTCATCGGACGCAGGCTCCGGGTCCTCGTGGAGAGCAAATCGGAGGACGGCGAGGCATGGGTAGGCAGGTCCTACCGGGACGCCCCGGAGATAGACGGGGAGGTAATCATCTCCGCCAAGGACAATAATATCCATGAGATTGAGTTAGGCACGTTTGTGTGGACTACGGTTGATAAAGCCGAAGTTCACGATCTTCATAGCGTCGTATAACTAGTCCATATATAAAGGACAAAGGCGCGTAGCGCAGGTTCTTAACCTGCGCAGCTCGTCTGAGCGGGGTTGCGGTTCGGCAAGCTCACCGTCCTGAGCCTGCCGAAGGAGAGAACCCCGCCTACGCGACACATAGGGAGTTAGTATTTATGCCTGATGCAATTCGGGTCCGGTTCGCCCCCGCTCCCACGGGGTACATGCACATCGGCAATCTGCATACTGCCCTGTTTAACTGGCTATTTGTCCGCGGTCAGGGGGGAACGATGGTGCTGCGCATAGAAGATACTGATGAATTGCGCTCCACGCCCGAAGCCCTGGGGGTCATTTATGACGGCTTGCGCTGGCTGGGGCTGGACTGGGATGAGGGGCCGGATATCGGTGGGCCGTACGCTCCTTATATGCAGTCGGAGCGCCTGGCGATATATCAGGGCTATGCACAGAAGTTGCGAGATTTAGGGCTAGGGTATGAGTGCTTTTGCACTCCGGAAGAACTGGAAGAGCAGCGCCAGCTTATGCGGGCACGGGGCATACCGCCAAAGTATGATGGCCGCTGCCGCAACCTGACTGAAGCCGACGAGCTGCGACTGCGGCATGAGGGACGTGAGCCTTGTATTCGCTTTCGCGTCAGAGAAACGGGCAAGACCGTCATCAACGACATTATCCAGGGCGAGGTCATCTATGAAAATGCCCTGATTGGCGACCCGGTTATTGCCAAGACGTCGGGTTTTCCCACTTATCATCTGGCGGTGGTCGTGGACGACCATCTTATGCAGATAACCCACGTAATTCGGGCCGTGGAGCACCTGCCCAACACCCAAATCCACCGGCAACTCCAGGAGGCCCTGGAGATCGAGCCGCCGCAGTACGCCCATCTGCCGCTGATACTCGGTGAGGACCGCACCAAACTCAGTAAGCGGCACGGGGCAGTCGCCGTAACCGATTATGCCGAGCAGGGATTCTTGCCGGAGGCGATGGTTAACTTCCTGGCCCTGCTGGGCTGGTCGCCGGGCAGTGAGGAAGAGATTCTGAGCCGCGAGCAAATCCTGGATAAATTTTCGCTAAGCGATTGCAGCCGCTCACCGTCAGTCTTTGACCTGGGCAAGGCCGAGTGGATGAATGGGCAGTACATAAATGACGCGGACCCGGAGCACCTGGCTGATCTACTTCTGCCGCTGCTCCAGGAAGAGGGACTGATGGCGAAAGATCCCGGGGCGGACCGGCACCAATGGCTGGTGATGGTCGCTCAGCTTATGCAGAGTCGGGTGAAGCTATTGTCCACCTTTAGTACTTGGGCCAGGTATTTCTTCACCGACGCTTTCGACTATGACAATCGCGCGCGCCAGCAGTGGCTCAACGACCCCGAGACAGCACCGAAGCTAACGGCTCTCGCTGACCGGCTGGCGACACTGGACGAGTGGAATGCCGAGGCCCTGGAGCAGGCCGTGCGGGGATTGGCGGAGGAGCTAGGAGTGAAGGCCGCCCAGGTAATTCATCCGTGTCGGGCCGCCGTGACCGGTACTACTATTGGCCCCAGCCTGTTTCATTTGATGGAGCTTCTGGAACAGGCGGATGTCGTGGGCCGCCTCCGCCGAGCTGCGGGACTATCGGCCGCCGGAGAGCTAAAGCCTACCGATGAAGAAGAGTCTGCGTAGCCGAGCAGGATATTTGATGAAGTGAGAGAACTTACTCTATAGTTTAGGCGAATATCAGTAGAGAAGGCGATTTCGTAGTCTCTAAGGAGGGTGTTTGATATGCTCAGCAGGACAGACATTTGCCGAATGATGTTAATTGTGGTGCTGGCCATGGGGATGGCGGCGCCATTGATAGCCCAGGAGTCGGAGGATATCTCCCTGGCCAATGGCATCGTGGCGCGCATCCGCACTACCGGCCCGTATGCTAGCCTCAAGGAGCGCGCGGCAGCCATTGATCAGGCCTTCGCCGAAGTCATCTCCACCCAGGACACCCAGAATCCCGAAGTTAGCCTGAAGGAAGTTGACGGCATCTGGCACGTTTTCGTGGGGCCGGTGAAGGTCGTTGGCGTCTATCCGGCTGAAGCTGAGGCCAATGCTCTACCCGCCCGACAGCTCGCTGCTATCTGGGCGAAGAACATTGGGCAGCGCCTGCCTCTGACTACCCCCGTCTCAAGAATGCCGGCGGGGGCCACGCTGCCGACCATAGCCCGGGCCTCGCGGCCTGGGGAGCCGACCGCGCCGCCGGCTGAGGAAGAACCAGTACCGATGTGTGCACCGCGCAGCGCCGCACTGCTGCTGGTAGTGGATGCCTTCAATATCGCCCGCAACCTGCCCGAGGAGGACTACTTGCT